>JAUQXC010000233.1 GCA_030834825.1 Thermoflexales bacterium | reverse complement strand
TTCCACCGTATCGAGCTCATCCGCGGATTCTGGTGGTTCGGCAGCGTGCCGTTGCACCAGCGACGGAAGAGAGGCAGAGGCCGCATCATTCTTCTGCCGCTGAACCAAAGGCATGTCAACACTGGCAGGCCTGGTCTCTGTTTGAGATTCAGTCTGGAGCGGAGCCGCGCTTGGGCGGCTCACTTCTGGCCAATCGACGGGCGCTTCAACGAGTGGCTCAACCGCTTGAGTCGATTCAAACATCGCTGGTTGACGTTGGACCAAGGGCAATTGTGTCGCTTGAGACGGGGGCAGCTCGGCTGACGGTGTAACCGCATGATCGCCCGGCGGTGGAACCGTCACAGCGGAACGGCGCTGCAGAGTTGCCCGGGGAGATTGCGGTTGCTCCACCGAAGGACGCGCAGTCGGTCGAGTCGCCGGAATTTCGGGTGCGACAGACTGCGTCTCGGCGACCTGGCGTTGCACAACTGGCGCGGCTTGTTCCTCTGGTTCTTCAGGTTCAAGCGCGTCAGCGGCCGCCTGCCGTTGCACCAGTGGCATGTCGGGCCGCACAATCGGGGTGGCTGTTGGTTTAGGTTGGACAGGACTTGCTGTCTGCCGTTGCACAATCGGCTCTTCCGCTGAAGCAGCTGGCTCCTCAATCTCAGTAGGCGACGCTGTGAAATTCGCCTCAGGCTGACGTTGGATTTCAGCAACTTTCCGCTGCACAACGGACGCGGCTTGTTCCTCTGGCTCTTCAGGTTCAAGCGCCTCAGCAGCCGCCTGCCGTTGCACCAGTGGCATGTCGGGCCGCACAATGGGGGTGGCCGCTGGTTTAGGTTGGACAGGGCTTGCGGTCTGCCGCTGCACAATCGGTTCTTCCGGCGAAGCAACGGGCTCCTCAATCTCAACCGGCGGCGTTGTGAAATTCACCTCAGGCTGACGTTGGACGTTGGCGACCTGCCGCTGCACAACCGGCTGATCAGTCTCAAGCGGCGCTTCTTCAGCCGAAGTTATTTCGTCCGGTGCTTCACTGTCAGCAGTATGTCGCTGCACCAGTGGCATCTCTACTGGCCGATTCACTTGCGGCACGACCGGCTGGCTCAATCGCTGCACCATCTGATCCGGTTCCGGAGTGACCGTGGGTTCAGCACTCGCACTGACCGTCTGGGCCGCCGGTTCCGGGCGGGGTGAAGCTTCCATCCGCTGCAAAGCGGGTGCCACACTGCGTTGCACATCAGGTTTCACTTCTTCTTCGAGCACACTTGGATCAGCAGGTGCTTCAAGCGGACTTCGTTGTACCTGTGGGCTAGCAGGCGCAGCAGCGGGTTGGGGCGCGACCGACGGCATAGACTTCGGCTGTGTCTGAGCTGAGGCTGGTTTAGCCGCCGGTACCGATTTAGGCTGCGGTGCTGGCCGGCTGATCTCCGGCAGTGCCGACAGCTCAACCGCACTACTGACAGCTCTCGTCTCGGCACGCGCAGGCAGCTCTTCAACCCGAGATACGGGACGGACACGAGCTGGCTTGCTGGGTTGCGCATCGGACTGTACCTGAGCTTCAGCTGTCTGCACTGAGGAGGCCGTTGTAGCCTGGCCCCATTGCTCTTTCGTTTCTGCAACAGCTTTGACGAAGTCGTCAAATGAAGCAAAGGCTTTGGAATAGGGCCCCACCTCACGCTTAGGCGCCGGTTGAGGTTGCAGCTCAGACGGCGGCGCATAATCGCGCTCCTTCGCCGCATTGACCGCTTGCACAAATTCTTCCATTGAATGGAATGGTTTGGAATACGGTCCCGCTTCGCGTTTGGGTGCCGGTCGAGGTTGGGTCTCAGGCGGCGGCGGTGCATAATTGCGTTCTTTCGCCGCCTCCAGCGCGTGGATGAAATCATCCACCGAAGTGAATGGCTTGGAATATGGTCCCTGAGCACGTCTTCTGGGCGTGGCAGGTGCAGCCGACTCAACCGCGGGGGCCGAATTTTCGACAGATCCGGCTAGAGGCAAGCTGCCACTGGTGGCCAACGTCTCAAGATTTGAGTGGGACTCGTATTGAACCCGCAAACGGGCCAGTGTGCGTTGCGTACTAGCACTGGTCAAACTGGTGAAGGCAGGTCGGCCACTCGCTTGATCGGCTGCTTCCCCGGCAACGCCGCTTGACAACCAGCGTTGCACCCAAGGGGACAAGACACGCTGCATCCAATGGGTCCTGTTCATGACGGAAGTGGTGAGACGGGCAGTCTCATCCCCTCCCGCAATTTCAGGCCGGTAATCATCAGTTGAGTCTACTCGTTGTGCTGAGCTCATTGGTCATCCTAGGCGTTGGCCCAATCAATCATTTTGAGTCCGTGGTGCACTAGCTCCACTGTTTCAATCGTGGCTTGATTGCTGTCCGATTGAAAATCGGGGCCGCTCCACTTGACCGGGTAAGCTTTTTCCAGATCCCACTGCTTCTTCTTGGTTAAATCAGAATTATACAAAATGATGGAAATGTTGTGTCGCTCGACTTTGCCGTCATACAGGCCCTTTTCAAACCAGCTCCACAGGGCATTGTCGGCCAAGCCGCGCTTCAAAGTAATGCGCGATTGCTTCATGCGCCCCGGCAGTTGATGCACAAAGTCGTTGGTGCCGCCTTCAGGGCGCGGAACTGTTTCGCGTTCCACGGACAGGCCGCTGCACTCGGTGAACCAGCCCACCGTCAGGCCCTTGATCTGCACAGCGAATCGGAATTTAACAACGGGATCAACGCGGTTAACCATGGGAGTTCCTCGTCCTGACATCAAGACCACTTGCGCCCCAGCCGTTCACGCTCTACCGTCAATTCCTGCTTGAAGAGAGCATAGACTTTATCGGCCAGGACAGAGAGATCGATTTCCGCATCCTGCGGCGCAGCCGAGTCGTCCTCAGCAGCGCCCGTCTCTGTCGCGGAGGCTCTTTGCACCAGCGCTTGGCTGGTGCCGTCGCCCGACGACAGTTCCAACGATTCGACGCCGACTTGTCCGCTGTCCGTCTGAAAATCTGGGCCGGTCCAGCGGGTCGGATAAACGTCAGTCATGTCCCAATGGCGAGCTTCAGAACCATCGGGCTGGTACAGCACGATCGTGACATTGCGGCGTTCTACCCCGCCGTCATAGAAGCCCTGTTTGAACCAGTTCCAAAGGGCATTGTCGGCCAGGCCGCGTTTCAGTGTGACTTTGGCATACTTGACCGCTCCCGGCAGCTGATGGGTGTAGTCATTGATGCCGCCTTCGGGCCGGGAGATGACATCCCGCTCCATGGTCAGGCCGCTACATTCCGAGAATTGTGCGACCACGTTATTTTGGATCTTGACCACAAAGCGATATTTGGGAGTTGGGTCAACCAGTTGTGGCGTCATGGTCTTATTCTGCTGCAGTTGATTGCCTTTGAATACAACTCATCCAGGCCTGCCTGGTAGGGCGGCAGACAACACCGCCCTTAACCAGGATCAGCCCAGAAGCATACATCCAACTAGGTTGCTTTGGCGTGTGTTCCACGATCACGAACGGATCGGTTCATTAAGCCTGCGATTGATCTTCGCTATTTCCTGGACCCAGCGCTGCCGTTCGCCGTGCTCTAGTTCGAGCACCTCATGGGCCGGCCAGTGAAAGTGATAGGCGACATAGGCTACCTCCTCATAGACCTGATCGAGGGGGTAGCCTAGGACCCCCCCAGGCTGGCGAGATCGACCTCGAATTTTGACTGGCAGTGCGGACATGCCACCGGCAAGGTAGTTTGCCCCTCTTCGTTGATGCGGTGATAGAAGGCTTGTAGATAGGCCATATCCGCAGCGAAGAGCTGCTCGACCACCTCCGGCGTGATAGCGGACAAGGTTCCCAACTGCGTGATCACACGAGACAGCAGGATGATGATCAGGTAAGCCTGATTGCTGTGCACGCGCGGATCGCGCAGCGGCGCGATCTCATCCAGGGCCGTGGCCAGGCGCATCCGGCCGGTTTGGTGGACGTTTCCTCCCCGATCGACATATCCGCGTGGGAGTGTAAACTCAAATTCGGTTTGCAGGCTCATCGACTATACTCCCACCGGCATTAGCTCTTGCGCTGAATGTACTCGTGTACGATAGTGATCTCTTCGACTTGCAGCTCGTTGCTGTCGGACTTGGGATTGGGGCCGGAGATCTTGGATGGCCAGGCATTCTTGAAATCCCACTGGGCCACCGGCTTGAGCGACTGATCGAACATGATGATCGAGCCGTTCTTGCGCGAGCTCTTGACATCCCCATCTTCCACCAGCTTGCGCCACTTCCAGAGGTCCATGTTGGACGTCAAGCCGCGCTTCAGAGTGATGTCGCCCCACTTCAAACGTCCGGGGACCTTCAGCACCACTTGAATGCCCTTCTCGTTGACCACTTTTTGCTCGGCCACTTCGGTCTCGGAGCCGATGCCGCCGACTTCGGTGAAGTAGCCTTTGATGACGCCTTGCACGTCCAGAGCAAAATGAAAGCCAATGATAGGATCTTCACGAGAGGTATCGACTGAACTAGGCATAGTTGTGTATCTCCTTGAAAAGTAATGTAACGTTGGTCAATACTACACTTACGCGCCGGGGCCGGCCCACTGGCTGATACGGAAGATGACAAATTCGGCAGGCTTGACCGGGCAGAGCCCAATCTCGATGACAAGCCGGCCGAGATCGCGTGATTCGCGCGGGTTCAATTCTTCGTCGCACTTCACATAGAACGCTTCATCGGGAGTACGTCCGAACAATGCACCCGAAACCCATACGGTGGATAGGAAAGAACTGACATCGCGTGTGACCTGCGCCCATAAGCTGTGGTCGTTGGGCTCAAACACCACCCACTGCGTGCCACGCTCGATCGATTTCTCGACCATGTTGAACAGGCGGCGGACGTTGAGATAGCGCCAGGCTGGGTTGCTGGAGAGCGTACGCGCACCCCACACCCGCACACCCATTCCTGGGAAGGCGCGGATGCAGTTGACGCCGTTGGGATTGAGCGTATCCTGCTCGCCCTTGGTGCAGTTCACGGCCAGGCCGGTTGCACCCCGCACCACTTCATTGGCTGGAGCTTTGTGAACGCCACGGGTGTTATCGTTGCGGGCCCAGACGCCAGCCATGTGGCCAGAAGGCGGAATCAAAATGTTGCGGTTAGTCACTGGATCCATCACTTCGATCCACGGGTAATACAGCGCCGCGTAGGAGGAATCGAAGCCAGCGATGTCCATGCGCCATTTCTTGATCTGCTGAGGCGACATGTTGGGCGGCGCATCCAGGATGGCGACGCGATCATGCATCTGCTCGCAGTGCGCAATCACCATCGTTTGCACGGCCTTGACCATCTTGAGATCTAGTTTCTGGCCGGGCGGCACGCTCATCAGGTCGGGCACGCACACCATTGTGGCATCATCCAGAGCGGCCAGGCCGTCCAAACCGGTGCGTTCCGTGACTTCACCCTGAAACTCACTGGAGGTGGGCAGCGACAGGACCTTGCTTTCAATGGTCAGGGGCTGTTCCTGCTCGCGCGGCTGCACCTGCACCAGCGACATGGTCGCATCCGGAATCAGCAGTTCGATCAACTGCGGAATTTTGTTCTGCTTATAGGCGACGGCCACACGCTTGGCGCCGTCGTCCAACGTGACTTCGGTCAGCTGCACATCACGCACAACTTCAGCGGTCTGCCAGCCACCGGATTTCTTCTCACGCTCGACGGTGATGGTAAAAGGTGCGCCGCTGCCTTCGGCGAGTGGTTCGCCATCAGCCGGGGGAGTAGCCTCGACCTTTGCCCGCAGTCGCATGCCTTCAAAGCCGGCCTGCTTGGCCCGCAGCAACAGCTGCGGTTTGCCTTCGGCATTCAGCAACGCCGTCTGCGCCTTGGGAATGGTGCGGACGCTGACGACATAGCACCGCGATCCCCCGTTCTGGAAATAGCCGTAAACCGAGTGAGGCAGGTAGGCGCCTTCCAGGAACCCGCCGAAGCGCTCGACGAACTGGCTCCAGTTGGTCACCAGCTGCGGCAATCCCAGCACGTCACGGGTGACGTTTTCGCCATCAACCTGCTCAATGATCTGAGCTTTCTCGGTAAAGCCAATAAACACGGGCATCGCTGTTCCGACGCCTTCAATAGGTTTGGGGCCGCGATCAACTTCTTCGACATAGACCCCCGGTGACAAGTATTCTGCCATGGTATTCTCCTTCAGAGATTGGAAGTTCCATTGATAGGTTACGAACGCGACCTCGGCTGGCAATGCCGGGTGTGTCGCGCAAGGCTATGCAACGAGTGCGGATTAGACCTGTGCCGAAATGACCTCCTGCTAAGGCGATGCGTGCTTGCGAAAAAGGTAGATTCTTCTATAAATGAACTCTGCGCAGGCCGCCTCCTCTATTTAACCTCAATCCACAAGTTTTAGACTTCGAATTCATAATCAGGCGCAGGGACTTTGATGGGATAACGGCGCGTTACGCCGCCCTCGGCGGTGAATTCCAGCGTGTAGTCGCCGGTCTCCAAATTGCCGATTGAAAAACGCCCCTCGGGTTTGATCTCGATCTCCGCGTTGCGTTCCACGAGTGTCAGACGCACCCGTTGGGGATCGAGCGGTTGTTGGCTGCGCAAAGTGCCGCCAATGGTCCAAAAGACATCGGCCCCTGCCGGCTGGAGCAAGTTCTGGGTCAACGCCGGACTTTCGGCCTGCCCAAAGCGTATCTCGCGCGTGCGGACCAACGGGCCGGTGATGGGCTGATAAGGATTCAGGGCCATCGTGACCATACACGTCAGCGCCGGCCGCAGCTCGTTGTCCAAGGCACTCCACAAGTCCGTCAGACTTTGGATGGTGTCGTACTGCGCCACTTTCATGGTGATGGGTGAAGGTTGATCGTGCAGATTTTCCGGCAAAAGATCGCCCGGTATTTCCGGCACGCGGAACAGGCCCATGAGTGCCCGGGCCAACAAACGATGCTCGTCTTCGGGTTCCGTGGCCCAGGCCGTCAGCAGATAGTGCAAGTCGGCTCGAAACGGCCGGCGACGCTGGATGGCCGTTCCGTCGCTGCGGCGCTCAATGTCCCAACCCTGAGCCGTGTGGCGCAACTTCACGTTTTCGCGCACATCGTACAGAAAGAGGTTCAGGGTCGGGCGGCTGAGCCGGGCCGACCATTCACGCTTGGGTTGATTGAACTGAATATCAATCTCGCCGTTTTTGATGGGCATTTCACGGATAAGCAAATGCCGCAGGGCTTCGTCCAGGTCTTCGATCATGGTTTAACTGACTTCGCGATAAGATGTTGTTCAGCTGGCGCGCAGGGCGCCAGCTTGCTGATAGTAATCTTTGGCTTGCGCCTCCGCGCCACGCAAGAAACAGAGATGCCCCAATTGTTCCAATGCTGCAATTTGCCCGGCTTGATTGCCCGCTTTGCGATGCAGCGTCAAAGCCTGGCCGTAATGGATTTCGGCTGTGTCATACTCACCGCGCAAGAGGGCCTGCACACCTTGCTCGAACAGATTCTGTGCCGCGCCGTTGGCTTCGCTTGGAGCCGCCGCAGCTTGATCGGCTGGCGCATGGGTCGCTGGCGGTTCAACCGATTCTACGGCTGAAGCCTGAGCCGGGCTTGAAACGGGCGCTTCCTCATCGGCTTGCGCCGCCGCCGCAGCTTTTCGCTTTTCGGCTTTGGATTTCTTGCCCGGCCTGGTTTCGGCGGCGGGCGCTTCCTGGTTTGTTTCGGGTGTTTCTGACTGCTCTGCTGTCTGATCGTCGGACATCACATTTCTCCCGGAATGATGTGAAACATACTCTGAATCTAACGACTATGACCGCTGCTAGAATGGTTCATGTGGCGGTGGCGCACCCGCATCCTGCGAGATCTTATCCATGTCGGGAAGCGCGTTGTTCCACACGGTTTGCCACATCGGCTCGAAGATCTTGGCAATCGTGTAGGCCTTGAGCGGGCCTGGCATATCGGCCCCGCCGTGCCAGGCGGCCAGACTGTATTCGCCAGCGCCGGGATGCGTTACCTTCTGCGGGAAGTGGGCAAAAATCTGCTCAGCGCTGTTTTTCGTGTTACCGTGTTCAGCGATTTCTTCAATGGCTTGGCGTGACAGCTGGGCGGCCGTGGAGGCGATGAGCACCCCTTGGGCGACATTTTCACCCGTCGTCAGCAGGTTGTAATCTCCATGAACCTTAAATCCCTCGCCCTTACTGTTGCTCACTGTCAGGCCTTCCTTGCAGAAGAGATCGTGCAAACGGCTGGAAGCTAATTGAAGAGAGCTTTTCTTAAGGAAGGTGAGATAGTCTTGATAGTCCTGCCAACCACCTTTAACACCGGACTTGGCCATACGTTCCTGAGCGGTGCCTTGCTCTTGCGCTGTCTGGGGATCGCTCGACTCGCCCGCCTTTCTTTGGCGGAACGGTCCTTCATACAAATGCATGCCGGCCAGTCCAGGCTGTTGGGCTTGGGTCATGTCTTTAATCTGATCCCAGTCGCTGGGCATGGGGATACCGGCGACTGTGCTAGCTCCGGAAACGACCCCCTGCGCGACTTTTTGTGCACCCCAGGCCACTCCGCCTGCCCCACGCGCCAAACCGCCTACGCCTTCTTGTGCACCCCAAGCCACGCCGCCTGCCCCACGCGCCAAACCACCCACACCTTTTTGTGCGCCCCAGGCCACACCGCCCGCCCCACGCGCCAAACCCCCCACGCCTTTTTGCAACGCCCACATGGTTCCGCCAGCCGCGCGGGCACCTAAGCCTTTGATGCTTCCCCAGAAGCCTGTCCCCTCCTGTTGTTGTTGCTGCCCCCACTCACTCCAACCTTCAGCTGATTTATCCCAGTCCTGCTGAGCATTCTGGCCCCACTGACTGGATGACTCGGCCGATTTATCCCAGTCCTTTTGGGTGTCTTGCCCCCACTGACTGGATGACGCGGCGGACTTTTCCAAGCTCTTTTGGGTGTTCTGGCCCCACTGACTGGACGATTCGGCCGACTGACCCAAACCGCCCGCCGTCTCTGCCAACTGCGAGCGCGCGATCTCGGCGTACTTGGTGTTCATCCACTCAACATACCACTGCATCACCAATGTCTTGTTGATTAAATGCCCGGCGGCAAAGGAATCTTGCAGAAAGTGATCAGCGTAGCCGTTTTGAATCAGCGCTGAATTGTACAATTGCGTCTTGGTTGCCTCATTCTCCTCGTTAAAAGCCTTCAAGGCGGTGGCGCGCGCTGCGGTATGGGATTGAAGCCAGCGATCCCACGAATATGGCGCAAAGTGACAGGCGTTACGGCCCAACAAGTTGGAATACTTGTCTTGGCCCAGATTGCCAGTAGCATTATCCAAACCCAGCGTCTCTGCCGCCCCGGCCGCGGGCACACTCTGACTGCTAATCGATCCGGCGAGATACTGGGCCCGATCATAGCTGCCCATCTCTGTCAGCGCCAGACCCGGTTCCTGGCGTTCCAGCTCACGCAATGCGGTCAAGCGTTTCTGATCGACTTCGCTGTAGATGGGGATCGCGCTCACGGCGGGTGGCTCGCCGACCATGTCATAGCGGATGGGCTTGATCGTCTCTCTTTCTTCGCGGACGATCCTCTCAACCTGTTCACGAATCCAACGGACCGACTCAAAACGCACATGCTGAATGAGCTTACTCAGGACATCCGTCTCGCCATTCTCGAGGGCATCCGAGCTGGGTAGATAATCGGGCATGGCATTCAACTCGCCATAGGACAACCACAGATTCTTATCCTTGCCGATGCACACCATTCTGACTTGATACGGTGCGCCATCGCTCTCTTTAACACCCAACGCACCTTTTTGGTGCCACGTTCTGGAGCGCCTTAACTCTTGATGCAGCGCGTGTAACCTGTTCTCGACCGGGACCTTAGCCTTGGCACTATCGGCCAACTGTTGAGGGTTCACTTGACCCAACAGCATATGCTCGGCCGAACCGTGCCGTTGAATGTGCTCAGGTGCGAGCGAGAAACGCTGAACTTCTTCTTCCTCTTTGAGCTGTGGCCCGGTCTGCTGGACCACATGCGTTAATTCATGCGCGAGCAAACGTTGGCCGTCGCCAGAACCGGGATCGTATTTGCCCGCGCCCATGTAGATGTCTTGTCCCAGAGTGAAGGCCTGCGCGCTCAGATCACGGTTCATCTGGGCAGCCTCGCCGTCGGCATGAACTCGCACACTGCTGAAATCAGACCCGAAACGCGGTTCCATGAAAGCGCGCGTCTCGGCGGGCATGGGACTTCCCCCGCCCCGACTCTGAGCGATGCGCTGTTCCAAATTGTCCCCAACCTGAAACCCGGCTGCGCTAGAGGTGGCCTTGGCCTGAATTTCTTCTTCCTCTTCTGCGTGACGTTGTACCAGAGGCGTAATTTGGCTGGCCAGCGGCTTGGCCTGGAGTTCTTCTTCCTCTTCAGAGCGCTGCACAGCTGCGCCGGCCGGATGGTTCGAGGGTGGAGCGCTGACGACCTGCTCAGCCACCCGATCGGCTTCTTGCTCATACTGATCGCCGGCCGCGCCCACTGTCAGTTTGGTCTGAATGAGCTGTGTCGCTGCGCGATTGCCGCTGCTTTTCTGTACAGCCAGAACATCTTGCGGTGACGCGTTGAGCGGATCGTCCAAGACGCGTTGCACCGCACCGGACTCATTCGCGGGTGTTGTCGAAACAGGCTTGGGCTTCTGCTGGTGAGAAGCCTTTTCACTCTGTTTTGTGGTGGTGCGGGTCGGTTGATTGGTCATCTCACTACCTTACCTTTCAACGTCAGCTGAGCAGCACGGCCATTCCACACGTCACTCAAAAACCAAGCAGCCCCGCGGTCGCGCGGGGCCAGCATGATCACTTCTTGTACAGAATGTTATTCCATTTACAGATCGTAAACTTTTTGATTTCGTTCCAGGTATAGAAATTCAGTTCGCCAATATTCTGGGACACTTTTGTCGCCGCTTTATTATCAGGTGCAATGACTGACATCAGATTGTTCAATGCCGCCTTGTTGTACTTCAAGCGATCCTTGATGACCTGCTCACCCGCGCCCTTGATGCGCGTGGCCGCCGTATTTTTATCCAGCCCATTGGCGATGTAGTTGCTGGCACCCGCCTCTTTCAACAAGGCGCCATAGGGATCGTTGATCAAAATACCATCGCTGAGCGCCTGGGCGAAGAGCACAATGTGCCCGCCCGTCATACTCGTGCTCAGCATGGCCGTGGCCTTTTCCTTTTCCGTAATCGGCCCTAACGTCTTCCGATAGTATTCTTCGGAAGTCAACTTCTCCTGGGTATTGCCCTTGCCATCATCGGGTTCGTTATGCTCGGCCTTAGCGATAAAGGTCGTGAACTCCAGGCCCACCCGGTTAATGGCGCTGGCAATTTGATTCCAGGGGATCTTGTTTTGAACGTGCCAATGGGCAGCCTGCTTGTATTCTTTGCCCAGCAGGGTGGGCCATTCATTCTTTTTGCTAATCTGATCGAAGCGCGCCATCAGCAGATCTTCCAGCTGCTTTTGACGCAGCACCGGCGCCGGCGTCGTATCGCCATTCTTCTGAAGCAACTGCACCGCCGCATCGACCGCCTTTTCCTTATTGCCGGCCAGGGTTTGCAACTGCATGGCCAGCGTCGTCACATTGCACATGACGCCGCCATAGACACGCTTGCCATTATCATCTTTCTGATCGTAGGCATTGTCACGCTGGCTCTCATACGCCAGTTTCGGCGTGGTGGGCGCAGCCGTGGCCGGTTGTCCACCCTGGCTTACACTTGCATCAAATTGTTTGCCGATCCAATTCCATAAATCCTTGCCGACCTCCGCCGCTTCTTTAAATAGACCCTGGCCGATTTGGAAGGTCTGCTCGACAAAATTGAGTTTGGGCGCAGTCATGGCCGGCGTAAATTGAACATAGTCACCGTGGATGAAAGCAGGCTTGCCTTGATAAGTGATGCGCAGCCATTTGCCTTCGCGGCCCGTGACCGTGGCCTGCGTGCCGCGGATCAGCGTGCCTAATTTGGTCGTCGTCGCATCCGGCCCTTGACGCACATTGAGCGCGTCTGCCGTTACCTGCGCGACACCGGCAACCGCGGTTACCGACGACCCCTGCGTGGGCGTGCTGGGGTTGGGCGAAGTCGCAGGCTTGTCCTTAGACTCACCCGTTTGAGGTGTCGTGGACGTCCCACCTACTTGCGTAGTGAACCCCTCGATCTGGTAAGCTTTTCCACCCGGACCTAACACTTCCACGGTCCCTTCCGGGCCGGCGACATTGAGGTTGCCCGCTTCCAACAACTTACGGAAGGCCCGGCAGCGATATTTGGAACCGCGCACCGCTTTCGCTTTAGTGAGCTCGCCTTTGGCTTCTGCGGCGACGGCGATGGCCTCCAAACGTTCCTCGCGCGCGTCGTTGAAGGCCTTCAGAAAATCAATTTCGGAAATAGTCTTGTTGTCGATCTTGGCGCCCACATCGCCGCCACATTTCGTGCGCGCCGTCGCCATGCAAGACTCCATGCCCCCTTGAATCTTGGTGTCATACAACATGGCAAATCCCAACGGCGATTGAATGCCGGTCTTCTGCGCCGCTTTGACGGCTGGATTCCAATAGCCCTCACTAAAGATCAGGTCTTGGGCGACCTGCATCTCTTTCTCGCCAGCCGCGCCGCGCAACGCCTCCAGAAAATTCTTATCGTCTTTCAGAGTGACATCCTTCTGATTGACGCGCGTGATGTTTTTACGGACGACTTCGGCATTCGCGCTTTTTGAGCTGGCAATATAAGCATTGAGGATGCTGCCCAACGAGCCTGAACTCAAGGTGGCTTGATGCTTGCCGTAGGAAATGAGGCCCCCATCGTTGATGGTGGTCAACGCGCCGTAGCTGCCTTTCGTCGAGCCACCTTCCATGATGGATGTAATTTGATTAGCCACATCGAAATACTGACTGGCATTGCCCGCATAAGAGGGGTTATTGCTGGCCGCGGGGGTATTTCCACTGGCCGCCGCTTGTTTTTGTTCTTCTTTAGCGGCAGCGGGAGCCTCGCCAATGTTTTTCCAAACGTTGGCCATGCCACCTTCGGCATTCCAGGCTTGCAGCTGGCTTAGCTTCAAGCCAGGCAGCTGAAAATGCGGCCGATCCAAGAACTTGGCCCAATCGCCCCCCCACTCCAGACCGGCCTCTTTGCCGGCAGCACCCAACGCCTGCCAGTCATGCTTTTCACCCCAGGGTTCGGCACCGTGAAAGACCACATCCAACGCGACGCCATAATTGTGGTAGCTTTCGCCGCCTTTGGCGTTGGTCACAATCGAGCCTTTGGTGGTGCGTCCCTGCGCGTAGAGCGCATCCTGTTCAGCGATGGTGCGCAGGCCCTGGAAGACGAAGATGTTCAACCCCTTCTTATGAGCATTTTCGATCAGAGCCTGGGCTTTGGCTTGCAGGCTAGGATGCAGGGCAGCAACGTGCCCCTTGGGATCAGCGGCTTTGAATTGCTGGTCCGCGGCTTGATCGTCGGCTTTGCGTTGCACCGCGGGAGCTGGTTGGCCGGTTTGTTGAACGACATGCGTGAGCTCATGTGCGATGAGCTTCTTGCCGGTCGCCGTGCTGGGAGCATAGTTATCTTTACGGAAGTAGATGTCATGACCGAGCGTAAACGCTTCCGCTTGAACCGATCGATTGAACTTGTCGGCCTGCGGATCTGCATGAACACGGACTTGACTGAAATCCGACTGGAAGGCGTGTTCTAACGGATTACGCACCGAATCGGCCAGCGGTTGCCCGCCACCCTGAGAACGCTCAATCGCGGCTGAGGTACTGGCATCCAGCGCGCCGCCTTCAGACGTTTGGTCGGCAGTGAGACGTTGCACCGCCCGATTGCCGTAGCTGCGCTGCAGCGCGACCACGGTTTCGGGCGCCGCCTCAGCCGGCTTACTGATGCAACGTTGCAACCTTAAGGACTGTCGGCTGGCTCCGACCGACCTGATCGCCGATCGATTGAGCCGTGGTTTGCGCGAAATTCTTTGCACAATGGGACGTTGAGAAGAGCGATTAGCCATGTTGTATTGCTCCCATGTAAAAAGATGACGGTGTTAAACAACAATTATATGCAAGGTAAGCTTGCTCAATGCTGGCAATTTGCTTGCAGTTTCCTTGCAGTTCAGCTAACACCAGCAATTGTCTTGAGCCACAGACGTGAGGCACATGACCCCACGTGGACGGCAACCGGCCGATCGGGTGGCGGCTACCCCGCGACCTCTTCAAGCGTTTCGAACGGCAGATCCTCCACATACACTATCGAGAAAATACCCGGCAGATATTGATCCATCATGGCAATATTGGGATAGACCACGTTCTTAAACAGCGCCGGCGTTAAGGGCACGTCCTCGCAATCAAAGCTGGTCTTGTAACGGACCTCGCCCTCGTCCAGGTCCACTTCAAAGTTGCCGATGATCAAGCCGTAATTGGTGCGTGTCAGGAATTCGAGCACATCGGCGCGCTTGTCTTCCGGGACGATAATGGGGCATAAGGAATAGAAAATAAACTGCTGCTGCTCCTCGCGGACTTGCGCATAGCAGGTCCAGCGGGCATTTTGCCCTTCAAAGTTCATCGTCAACACCGAATTGCCTTCCAGCGCCAGATAAGGCCACTGTTCGGCCTGGAAGAAATCGACCATCGTGTCATACAGCTGAGTTGTCAGTTCAGTCATGCCCACATCCTTTTTCAGGCCGCAAACTGGATGCCATCAATGGACAGCTGCTTGGGTTGCTTTTCTGTGCCCGAGCTGCGAACCATGACGCGATCACCAACTTGCGGTGCTCGTCCCAGTTGTTGAGTGATCTCTGTTTCTTTTCCTTGTACGGAAAGGCGCGCATTTAATTCAAGCCCGGCCCCCGCATCGTCAACGGCTTCCACCTCAAGGTGAAGACGAACCATAAACCTGGGGTGACGACCACTTTTGTCCACATCCATCCGGTAGACTTGCGTCACTGTGCCCGTCACCTGAACGGTCCAACCGGTTTGCGTTGTCATTCTCATCTTACCTTTCGTTGCCAGAAGTCAGCGGACAGCTGAGACATCCTCTTCGGTAAGCTGCGCAGCTCATTTCTTCTTAGGCGCTTGTTCTTCACCTTCGACGCGCGTCACCGCACCACCGTTCAGGGGATCGACTTCGGTGGTGCCCACGCCCGCTTTTTGGTTTTTCACAATTCCCTCGTAGAGGGCGTTGGGATAACAAATACCGAGCGTGCTGAGGCTGGGTGGTTTCTTGCCGGCAACCTCGACCGCCTCTTTGGCAAAGGTGGTGCAGTTATAGAAGTAGACTGAGTATTCAGCGTCACGTTTCGATTCGGCATAGTCGATGACGTTGTCCGCCTCATCCCGCGTCAATTCGTAGCTTTGCGTGGCTTTCGGAGTGTGCATGTTATCAGGATGCAGCATCTGTCCGGGTACGTAAGAAGAGAAGGGGTTGGTTGAATAGCCGACGCGTTGCCCCGGCGGCAGGCTCTGCCATTCATCCAGAAGGGGATCGTAGGCATGAAACATCTTGGGCCAGAAACCCATGGGGTCGGCGAACTTGCCCCCGCGGGCCAGGAAGGGCTGGTGCGCGGCTTGCATATCGGCAGGCACCGTCGTTGGATCCTTCCATTCCAACGAGACCCAGGAATGGCCGACGGCTCCCTGGAGCAGCTCAGCCAGCCCCAGTTTCGGCGCGTCCAGATCGGTATGAATGTGCAGACGAGCTGGCTTCTCTACGCTATCAGTGCGCTGAATAACCGATTCGTCGGCAGCTGCCAGCTCTGGTTCAGCCGCAGTCCGCTGCAACACAGGCTCTGACTCGAGCTCTTCATCTTCAGTGCCATGTTGCACGGTGGGCGCCAGCGGCATCCGCATGACTTGATCGGCGACTTGATCGGCTTCTTGTTCGTACTCATCACCCGCCGCGCCCACCGACAGTTTGGTCTGAATCAGGCGTGACACAGCCTGGTTTCCGGCTGTGCGTTGCAGGGCGAGCACTTGCACGGGACTGACTGAACGCGGTTCCGCCGCGCTGCGTTGCAGAGCTTCCCACTCGGTCGCAGCGGTCGCGGCTCGTTGGACTTTGCCTGACCTCGTCGCACTGCGCTGCACTAAGGTCTGACGGGTTCGATTCAGAGAGGTCTGTTTAGCAGGCATCGTGTCCTCCTAAAGTGCCAGGTCTTTTTCATTCACCAAGCGCCCCATCTTCTGCATCTCACGGCGGGCGCCGTGCAGAATATGGGTCATGGTAACGCAGCCACCATCGGCGGCGGCCAGGTAGGCCGCGCTAACGATGATGTTGCGAATATTGCCACCCGCCAATTTGAAACGGCGCGCCAGGAGGTCGAAGTCCAAATCGACACTGCGCGGCACATCAGGCGGAAAAAGCGTCTGCCAGATACGCCGACGATATTCTTCATCGGGAAAAGGAAAGTCCAGGGCAAATTGCAACCGGCGCGTGAAGGCGTCATCCAGATTGGCGCGCAGGTTGGTAGCCAGGATGGTCACGCCGTCATAGGCTTCCATACGTTGCAGCAGATAACTGATCTCGATATTGGCGTAACGGTCATGCGCGTCTTTGACCTCTGAACGTTTGCCGAAGATCGCATCGGCCTCATCAAAGAACAAGATGGCGTTGCTGCTCTGCGCTTCGCTGAAGATTTTTTCCAGATTCTTCTCGGTCTCGCCGATGTACTTGCTCACGATGGTCGAGAGATCGATCTTGTATAGATCCAGGCCCAGCTCGGCGGCGATGACTTCGGCCGCCATGGTCTTGCCGGTGCCGGGCTGTCCGGCAAAC
>JAUQXC010000232.1 GCA_030834825.1 Thermoflexales bacterium | reverse complement strand
TTCTTGAAAGCGCGCCGTGACGATCTCACGATTGCGCAGCTGGCTGCGCTCTGATTGCGCGGTGAGGTGCAGCACGCCTTCTTGATCGATTAGATTCTTTAGCTTGCTCAGGATCCGGTGGCGCTGTTGCTCGTTAAGGCTCGGCGAATGCGCCACGTCGAACAACAACTCGACCTGCGTTTCGGTCTTGTTGACATTTTGCCCGCCCGGTCCACGGCTGCGTGCCGTGCGATAGTGCAGCTCAGCGCCAGGAAGGATGAGTTGGGGGTTGATCGTAACGTCCATGTCCTCGATCGCCATCTCGCCGCCGCCGATCCGCTATGGCTTTGTCGCACTTGTCTCGTCGCACTCGACGAGCTATTCGCGCACGACCCTAACACGGCTAGCGTCCATCGCCCCGTTAAGCAGTTCCAGCATTGGCTGATCTAATCTCAGGCCTACAAAATGAGCTTCAGCTTGCTAATACAGAGACGGCTTCACTCTCTCAAAAGTGAGGCCGTCTACATTATCCCACATTCGATCAGCAACCGGCAGGTGCGACGTTGCGAGGCAGCGATGAGCAGTGGACAACAAAAGAGCATGATCTGAAGCGAGGTTGAGCCTTCATTATTCTGACACTGGGATTGTTTGACTTGAAGCGAAGGGCAGCCTATACTGATAGGAGAGTGAGTGCCCTCCGCGCCAGAGCCAACACTAGCGCCGCAGCCGCTCACGACAAATACTGAAAAGGATGAACCATGAGTCCTGACGGATACGATCTAGAAGAATTGCTCAGCCACGCAGAATATCAAGACCTGGATAGCAGGTTAGCCGCGCTCTCGCAAGAACTCGTTACGCTGGCGCAAAGAACCAGATACCGCACCAGGCGTAACCATGAGCTCGAAAGGAATCTGACGGGTGCGGCAACGTCGCTCGATCTCCTGAGGCAAAATCTCAAACGGGAATCTGAGCGGCGCGCATGAAGCCGCTGTTGTCTGACCGCTGGTGTACGCCTGCAGTTGAATCACCGGCAAACAGGCGCTGAATTCCACCGGGGCGTTCGCTGTGAATCCGATCTAACGGTGGCAGCTTCCGTGCGGAGGTCATGTGGTCGCGCCGTTCCTGGTGCGGCCTGTCAGGCAGATCGAGATTCGTCAAGCATAGGCCAGGCAGGCTTCATAGAGCGCTTCCACCGCAGCCGTATCCGCGCCAAACCGGCAGCGCACCTCACGTTGATTCTCAAAGTACTTCCCCGTCTCACGCTGCCCCACCGGCTCAGTCGCCAACCACACCGGGGTTCGCGCCCCGACCTCAGGCTGTGTTTGCCCATGGAATCCCAGATCATTGCTCAATCGCGAATTCACATCGCCCGGATGGCAGGCGTTGACGGTAACGCCGTAGGGTTCCAGGCGCGCCGCAAAGGCCACCGTCAACATGCGATTGGCCTGCTTTGATTGGCGATAGGCCGTGCCATTGTCATACCGGCGCCGCTTGAATTCCAGGTCAGCCAGATCAAGATCGCCCGCCCAATAACTGGCCACGTTGATCACCCGGGCTGGCGCAGATTGTTTCAAGGACACGCTGAATCCCAAAATCATCCAGACGTAACCCAGGACATTCGTGGCGAATTGCAGTTCGATCCCTTCGAGCGTCTCCTGCCGCTGGCGCGGCGACGCGGCCGCATTGTTGATCAGAACATGCAGCGGACCGCGCCAGCGATCAACCAGAGCTTGAACTGAGGCACGGTGCGCCACCTCCACGAGCTCATAACGGACATGCGGATTGCCGGTGGCGCGCTGGATTTCGGCGACGGCCTGTTGAGCTTTCTCCTTATTCCGGCAAGCGAGTACGACTTCCGTCGCTTCTTGTTCGGCCAACTGCTGCGCAATCGCCCTGCCGATGGCGCCCGTGGCGCCTGTGACCAATGCAATGCGGTTCATGCTTTACCTTACTCTCCCTCTATACCCGTCGTATCCAAATAATCGCAGGCGGCAAAATCCACGCTGTAGCTTGCCACAAATCCCGTTCAGCTTAAACTGATTGGTGTGCCACGCGGGGCAATTTTGGCACCTGAGTCAATCCATGGCAATCTATCAACCTGTCAACGAACAACTCGGTTACTGCTTTCACCCACCTACCGCCGAGCACAGCTTAGGCTATCCGCAGCTCGATGTGGTGATCCGCCCAACCCCGACCGGCAAGCACTTCGATCCCGAATCGTTCACCTGTCTCGTCGCTGCCCCCAACGGATGGACCAGGCTGCGGATCGTGCATCCCTGGGCGCAAGAGAACACTTATCGCGTCTGTGCGGGAGAAATCGTCATCGAAGACGCGCGCCCCGAGCAAGTCAAGGCCTTCACTTTTGGCGGCGCACTCCAGATCGACTCTGACGAGCGCCGCACGATCTGCCAGCTCACTTCACCTACCCCACTGCTGGAGCATTCCAGACGTGGCCTCTCGCTGGAAGAGCATTTAATCGAGGAAGTGGCTATCCTCTTCGCCCAGCGCCGTGCTGTCCAGGATGACGACGTTTTCGATCGCCGACTCGCCGCCGCCGATCCGTTATGGCTCTATCGCGCCTGCCTCGTCGCGCTCGACGAGAAGTTCGCGCACTTCCCGGTCAACGATGACGTCCATCGCCGCTTCAAGCAATTCCTGTGTGTCGCCACACAACCCCTAACGGATGAGGTCGTTCCGACGCTGGCTGAACTACTTTAATGCAGGCAAGGCGAGAGTCAGTTTGTTAAAGAGAAACGGCTGCACTTTCGACAGAGTGAAGCCGTCGGCATTATCCCACATCGATCAGCAAGCGGCAGGCGCCGGACCTCTGTCACCCCATCTCCAATTCCGCCACCGATTCCACAATCCGCGTCGGTTGATACGGGAACTTCTCCACCAACGCGCGGGTCGACACGCCGGTCAGCACCAAGATCGTTTCCAGGCCTGCCTCGGTACCCACACGAATATCGGTGTCCATGCGATCGCCGATCATGATCGCATTTTCAGAGTGTTCGTTCAAATGGCGCAACGCGGTGCGCATCATCAACGCATTGGGCTTGCCGATGAAGTACGGCTGCACACCCGTCGCGGCCTCGATGAAAGCAGTGATCGCCCCGCAGGCTGGAACCAGGCCGCCTTCGCTGGGGCCGTTGGGATCGGGATTGGTGGCGATGAAGCGCGCGCCCTGGCTCACCAGTCGCACCGCTTGCGTCAACCGATCGTAATTCAGCGCCGTCGTCTCGCCCACCACCACGTAATCAGGATCGCGATCGGTCAGCACATAGCCCGCTTCATGCAGAGCCTGCGTCAGGCCGCTCTCCCCGATGACGAACGCCGTCCCGTCGGGTCGCTGTTTTTTCAAGAATTGAGCGGTAGCGAGTGCCGAAGTATAGAGGTGGTCGGCCGTCACGTTGATGCCGAGGCGCTGCAAGCGATGCTGCAAATCGCGGGGGGTATAGAGCGGGTTGTTGGTCAAGATCAAAAACTTGATCGCGCGCTGATACAGCCGCTCGAGAAAGGTGTCCGCGCCCGGAATCAACTCGCTGCCGCGCACAATGACGCCGTCCATGTCGATGAGATAACTCTTAGGCATCGAGCTGCCTCCATCTAAAAATGCGTGCCCTAGGGCGCGATAACTATACCACAACCCGATCGACTAGATCGAATTCCTAAATGGTTTGCGCTCAGAGCGGACACTCGCCCAGCGCGCCTCCGCCGCATTGCGGCGGGCAAGGCGTGCACCCCGCCCAGCGCGCCTCCGCCATAACATGGCGGACAAGGCGTGCGTGCAGTCCCACAGGGAGGCTACGCACTGCGGTGTGGTCACATCCGCTGGATAGGGCTACGCAGAGCGAGCAGGAGCATGGCGTAAATCAAAATGGGAATCGCTCTAATGCCGCTTCACCAGCGATGACGATCCTTGCATTGACACTCATTCTCAAAAGTGCTACGATGCAAGCCAGCGCGATCAGCGCCATAATTTGAGGGCCCCGCTAACCCACGCGGGGTTTTCCACGCCAGGAGGCAAGCCTATGCCCTATGTCAGTGAACTCCTGGGCAAGCCCGTGGCCGATGTTGACGGCACCCGCATCGGGCATCTGGACGATCTCATTGCCATCTCGCACGGTAACGTGCCACATCCCCTCGTCACCGCCATCGTTGTGAAACGTTCGCGCGGCAATCTGATCGTGCCCATGTCCGACGTGGTCGTACTCGTCGCGCCCGCCATCCCTCTGACCAAGTTGACCCAAGACATCCAGTCGTATCAACCGGGTGAACACGACGTCTACCTGGTGCGCGACGTGCTGGACAAGCAGATCATCGATACCAACGGAGTGCGCGTGGTGCGCGTCAACGATCTGGAACTGACGCGTGTCAACAGCGATTTCTACGTCGCCAACGTGGACATCAGCGGCCTGGGCCTCATGCGCCGGCTGGGCATGGGCAAAGTCGCCCAACGGTTTCAACGCAAAGGCGGCACCACCGGCACCATCTCCTGGGACGAGATCGAACTGCTCTCCGCCGATCAGCCCATGCGCCTGCGTGTCTCCAGCGACAAGATTACCGAACTGCATCCGGCCGACCTGGCCGAGATCATCAGCGACCTGACCCGCTCGGAAAGTGACAAGCTGCTGGAATCGCTGGACGTGGAAACGGTGGCGGAAACCCTGGAAGAAGTCGAGCCGGAATTCCAGGCGGCGCTGGTCGAGACCATGCCCGACGAGCGCGTCGCCGACGTGCTGGAAGAAATGTCGCCGGACGCGGCGGCCGACCTGCTGGCCGAACTGCCCGAAGAGCGCAGCGAAGATCTGCTCAATTTGATGGAGAAAGAGGACGCCGCCGATGTCCGCAAGCTATTATCGTATCCCATCGATACCGCGGGCGGCATCATGACCACGGAATACGTCGTCGTGCGACCCGATCTCACCGCCGAGCAAGCCATCGCCGTGCTGCGCGAAGAAGCCGCCGAAGCTGAAACGATCTACTACGTCTACGTGACCGATGAGACTGACACGCTCCGGGGCGTGTTTTCCTTGAGCGATCTGGTCCTGGCCAAACCGCACACGCCGATCGCAGACTTTATGCATCACCGGGTGGTGACGGTGAATGTCGCCGACAGCCAGGACGACGTCGCTCACGTCGTTTCCAAATACAACTTACTGGCCGTGCCCGTCGTCGACGATCAACGCCGGCTGCATGGCATCGTCACCGCCGACGACGCCTTGGACAAGATCATCCCAACGGCGTGGAAAAAGAAGATACCGAGGTTATTCAGGTGAACAGGGATGGGAGATCGGGAATCGGGGATCAGGAAAGCCGATCGGTTATACTGCACCCAATCAATTCGATCGGCCCTCATGCCTGAGCGCATCCGCCTTGCCCGCGGCGTCACACAGCAGCCATCCAAAATCAGAAATCCCAAATTGCATCATGTCTTTTCGTCATCGCCTTAGACCACTTCGTGCCCGGTTATTGTTGCTGCTCGCCGTCCTGGGGCCTGGCATCATCACCGCCAACGTCGATAACGACGCCGGCGGCATCACCACTTACTCCGTAGCCGGCGCGCATTACGGCTACAGCCTGTTGTGGATCATGCCTTGGTTGGCCCTGGCGCTGATCATCGTGCAGGAGATGAGCGCGCGGCTGGGCGTGGTCACCGGCAAAGGCCTGGCCGATCTGATCCGCGAGAGCCTGGGCGTACGCTTGACGACCCTGATCATCGGCCTGATGGTCATAGCCAACCTGGCCAACACCGTCAGCGAGTTTGCCGGCGTCGCCGCTTCGCTGGAAATTTTCGGCGTCAGCAAGTACCTCTCGGTGCCCGTGGCCGCCGGGCTAGTATGGCTGCTCATCGTTAAAGCCAACTATCAATTCGTGGAGCGCATCTTCCTCGTCGCCAGCTTGATCTTTTTGACCTACATCATCTCCGGCGTGCTCGCCCGTCCCGTCTGGCCCGAAGTGGGCCGCGCGCTCGTGACGCCGACGATTCGATTCGACGCGGGGTACATGACGATGGTGGTCACCATCATCGGCACGACCATCGCCCCGTGGATGCAGTTCTATCAACAAGCATCGATCGTGGACAAGGGGTTGAAGATCACCGACTATGCCTACGAGCGGCTCGACGTGATCTTCGGTTCAGTGTTCGCCGTCATCGTCGCGGCGTTCATCATGATCGCCTGCGCGGCGACGTTGTATCAAAACAACATCCACATCACGTCGGCCACGGATGCGGCGCAGGCGCTGCGCCCGCTGGCCGGCGATTACGCCTCGCTGCTGTTTGCCTTCGGCTTGTTGAATGCCTCGGTGTTTTCGGCGGCGGTGCTGCCGCTCTCGACGGCCTACGTGGTCTGTGAGGCGTTCGGCTGGGAACAGGGCGTCAACCGCAGCTTCAAAGAAGCGCCGATCTTCTTCGGCATTTACACGGCGCTGATCGTGCTCGGCGCAGCCATCATCCTGCTGCCGATTGAATCACTGGTCAATGCGATGCTTTCCAGCCAGACCCTCAACGGCGTGCTGCTGCCCGTCATCTTGATTGTGATGTTGAAATTGATCAATGACAAACGCTTGATGGGGCGGTTCAGAAACGGGCGGGTGTTCAACCTCGTGGCGTGGATCACCGTCCTCGTTGTGATCGCACTGACGGTGATTTTAGTGGCGGTCAGCCTCTTTCCGCAGGTGCGGTAGGACAAGCAAAGCAGTGCGCACTCTCCCGTGGGACTCTCCTCACGCCGTACCCTGCGCTGCCCATGTCCGGCTTCCACCGGAAGCCGGTGGGCCGCTGGCGCGCGCAGGCGGCGC
The DNA here is from genome assembly GCA_030834825.1 of Thermoflexales bacterium. Lineage (GTDB taxonomy): Bacteria > Chloroflexota > Anaerolineae > Fen-1058 > Fen-1058 > Fen-1058. The sequence continues at coordinate 9,496 of JAUQXC010000232.1, read as the reverse complement.
GCAGGGCGGAAGATTGGGGACTTCGTGCAACGCACGCCTCCGCCTGGCGCACCCCCCACACTCCACAGGAGCGTGGGATAGGGTGTGTCCGCCACGTTGTGGCGGGGGCGCGCCAGGCGTGTGTTGGCAATTGCCCGCGCCAATGGTTCATTGACGCCCCAGCTCAACACATCAAGCCAAACTGCTCGGCCTTCAAGTTCAGCTCAGGCCTCAGGCGCGCCACATACTCAATCCAGCGGCAGGCTTCGCCCAGCTCTTGTGGATCGGCGTGGCCCAGCGCCGCCGCCATCACCGACTCCGCTTCGTCTCGATCGCCACAGGCCAGCTGGGCCAACGCCAGGCCCACTTGCCAGCCAGCCGCCTGCTCGCGATTCGTCATGGCGGTAAAATGAACCAGGGCATCTTCAAACTTGCCCTCAACCACCGCACGCCAACCTGACCAACCAAATTGCTGGGGTGATTGGGCCGCCATCGCCAGTTCAAAAGCACGCGCGGCCTCCGCGCGGCGATCGAGCAGCGCCAGCGACTGCCCCACGCGTGCGTAGATCCTCTCCAACGCACCGATCGGATCGCCGATCTCGCGCCACAAATTCAACGCCGCCTCAAAATTGGTCAGCGCGCCGGCATAATCGTGCAGCATCAAACATTCCTCGCCCAGGTGGCCGATCGTCTGCGCCTGGCCCAGGCGATCGTGCGTCTCACGATACATCGCCAACGCCTCGCTCCACAGTTGCACGGCTTCTTCGTTCTGCCGCTGGAAGTAGCGGGCCTCGCCCAGCGCCCGCTTGGCATCGGCTTCGCCGCGTCGAGCTCGAATATCGTTAAACTGAACCAAGGCCAGTTGATAATGGTGTACGGCATCCTGGTAGTTTTGTTGTTGCAACCGCAGCTGCCCAATGGCCAACTCAGTTTCGGCCATATTGCGCCGCAAGCCGACGCCGCGGAACTGTGTCAGCGCTTCTTGATAATACTCTGCCGCCTGATCGAGCTGCTGGAGTTTCAAATTCGCATCCCCCAACGCCTTCAAGGCGGCGGCTTCACCCGCTTCATTTTTGACGGCCCGATAAATCTTCAGCGCCTCTTCAAAGTGCTGAATCGCCAACGCCGTCTGCCGGCGCAGCTGGGCGCTGCTCCCAATGACCAGCCGGGCATTCGCCAGGCCGATCAAACTGCCACAACGCCGATAGATGCCCAGCGCTTCTTCAAAACAACGTTGGGCTTCTTCCTCCCGCTGCATCGCCTGAAACAGCCGTCCCTGCGCCAACAGAGTTTCCCCTTCGCTAATCACCGCGCCGCCCAACTTGTAGGCCGCCAGTGCGCGCTCATACTCTGGCAGCGCCTCCACATAGCGCGTTAGAAAATGCAGCACATCGCCTTTGGCCTTGTGCGCGTCGGCTTCATGCAGCTCATCGCCGGGCAGGCGCTGGTGCGCTTGCAGTGATTCCTCATAATGGCTCAGGGCTTCGTCCACTCGCCCCATCAGATACAGCGTATCTCCCAGTGCTTTAAGCGTGATCGCCTCGTCTAATAAACGCGATTGGCGTTCACCTTCGTCCCGCGCCGCCTGTTGCAGCGTGGTGCGGCTGTTCTGATACCACTCCAGCGCATAACGGTAATCACCGCGTGCCAGGTGCGCGTCTCCGATCCAGCGCATGGCTCGCGCCGCACCAGACAAATTGTGTGAGGCCTGATAGACCAGCAACATCTCGTGGGTGCGGCGTAGTTCATCGTCATTCGGTTGAGGCAAATGCAGATCGGCCCACAGGCCCCAGTGCGCCCGATCGGCGATGGGATGCATCAACGAGCTCCACACGGAGCCGTCGGGCGTCAAAGGCCGATCGGGCGAAGTGAACACGTCCAACGCTTCGCTGATCGCTTGATAGATCCGGTTGGTAATCGTCAGATTGCCATGACTCAAGCGCCGGCCTTGTTCCAGCTCTGACAGCGCCGTCCGCAATCGATTGCTACGCAGCGCCACGCGGCCCGCATAATAATACGTCAGTGCACATAGCTCGGCTGCCAAGCGTCCATCATCGATATGCTCATGCAACGCTTCGACCAAAGTTTGCAAATCAGTTACGCGGCCCGTCGTCAGCCAGTCATCTCCCAACTGCTGCAGGGCCGGTTGGGCGCTGACCGGATCGGCGACGGCCAGGTGATATAGCCACTCGATCTCATCGGCAGGCGACTGGGAGTTGGGTGGCAGGAAACGAAAGAACGTGTCGGACACCAGGCGCGCATTCCGTTGGCTGTAAGCCTCAGACTGGCTCACCATGCGCGTGTAAAAGTACTTGGCGGCGCGCAGGGAATGACGCAGGTAGACCTCACGCTGCTCCTCTTTGCGGAAGAGATGGCGCAGCATGGCGTGGCGTATCACCGATTGCACGCAGCTGCCGCCGGGCACCGCGGACACAAACCACAAACGCTCCAGGCGCTCATGGATCTCGTTGGTTAACGCGCCCCACTCGGGACGGAGAGCGGCCAGCAGCGCGGCATTGAATTGACGCGGCACGACGGCGACCCAGACCGCGCTTTGCACACCCTCCGGCAGAGTCTTCATCGTGCTGGCGGCGGCATTGATCAGGCGCTCGTCTCTCGGCGTATCCGCTGCTTCGGCGATCAGTTCAGGCAAAGTGAGCGGTGGCGCGGACCGGTGGTGGGCCGCCGATGAAACAGGCTCGGCGGCGTGGGCCACCGATGAAACAGGCTCGGCGGCGCGGACGGCCGGCGCCGGCTCAGCCGACGCAGCTTCGACCGACGGTACATCGGAAAGGGAGGCACGGCGGCGTGCATACCTGATCAACTCGTAACCGACCACGATCACGGCACCGATCGAGATTAGTGCCAAAAGGCCAACCAGCAACAAACCAATGAAATCCATGCTTAGGATTTTAGCACAAGTCGGGCGGAATTGAGTGGAGCTTGGGTATATAATTGCAGTAGGATTCAGCGCCAGAGAAATGATCAACCATGACCATTCCACAACTCACCGTCAAACTGGGCGAAGTCTTGAACGCCGAACTGTTCCGCCGGCACGATGAAGACATTCGCAATTTCCTGGTCTTCAATCACATCCCATTTGATCCCGGCCAGCTGGCCGAAACCGAACTGACGCATCGCCAAGCGAAGGAATTGTTGGAAGAATTAGCGGCTGAGCAGGAAGAGTAACCCGCTCCGAGGTTGAGGCGCGCATGTCCCTCTCTTCAGCCCCTGCCCACCGCGGATTCAAACTAGCCGCACACTTTCTCATTCCATTTGCATTAACAGATGCTTGCAATAGGCTTTAGATGGATTGACTTTACACCTAAAGTGATGTATCTAGGTAAAGGGCACATCATATTCATACTGAAGCCCAACGATACGCACTGATTCAAACACCCGGCCTTATGTTACTCTTAGCCAGTCATCCGCACTTATAGGACTTAACACAATGGAAGTAAGCATAGGGTCTGCACCAACGAAGGCTGACCCACAGGAGTCCCAACTCCAGGCCCCCTCGACGAGGCGCTGGTTGCGTCGTCTTGCCAACCTCCGTACCGAATTAATCGTCCCCTATATCATCCTGACCCTGCTCATCGCCATGGTAGGCATGTTCGTCGTCACGCGACTGGTCACTTCCTCCATCCGCGAACGCTTCGTCAATCAGATGGTCGAGGCCAGCCGTGTGGCCGCTGACGGCGTCGTCCGGCAGGAACAGCGGAACCTGGCGGCGCTGCGTCTGCTGGTCTTTACCGAGGGCGTCGCGCCCGCTCTGGCACAACGCGATGCGGATGAGCTGCAAAAGCTGCTGCTGCCCCTGGCGCTCAACAATCGCAGCGAAGTCATCACGGCCGTCGACCTGGATGGTCGCGAGGTTCTGACCCTGGCCTACGAGCCGGAGACCAAACAGTACCTGGCTGCCACAAGCGCCGACTTCTCCCAGGTCGAGCTGGTGACCAGCATCTTGCAGGGCGCGGCCGATGAAACCGGCGACAAGTTTGCCGGGCTGCTGACTACACCGCAGGGACCTTATCTCTTCACCAGCGCACCGGTGCAGAATGCCAAAAACGAAGTTGTGGGGGCCTTGCTCATTGGGACGCGGCTCTCTACTCTGTCGGCTGATCTAAAGACACAAACCTCGGCGGACGTCGTCTTGCTCGATCGGCAGGGGCAGCTGCTGAATACCACCCTGCCCGAACCGGAGGGCGGGTACGGCGAGTTGGAACGCGCGGCGGCCGCGGTTGGCCCGATCGAGTCAGCCGCCACTCACGATCTGCAGCTTTACGGGCGCGGTTATCAAATCGCTTTCACGCCTTTGTTGATTCGGCAAAAAACCGTCGGGAACGTGGGTGTGGTGCTGCCCAGCAACTACCTGATCGATACAGAAGCGACCAGCCGCAATACCTTCAGCCTGATCTTTGCTTTCATCACCATCGCCGTCATCGTCCTCGGTTACCTGCTCTCGACCAGCATTGCGCGGCCCATCCTGCGTCTGCGCACGCTCTCGCAAGCGGTAGCCGCCGGCGATCTCAACCAGAAAACCCAACTGGATCGCCCGGACGAGATCGGCGAGCTAGCTGAAGCGTTCGATACGATGACCCAGCACCTACGCGAGCGCACCGACGAAGCCGCGCGCCTGTATGCCGAGACCGTGCAACGCAATGCCGAACTGGCCGAGATCAATGTGCGGCTGCAGAACGCTCAACAGCAGCTGGTCCAATCAGAGAAGCTGGCCGCCGTGGGTCAGCTCACAGCCGGCATCGTCCACGACGTGAAGAATCCGTTGGCCGTAATCAAGGGTCTGGCTGAATCGTTGCAGGAAGAGCCGGAACTGAAACCCTATGCCAAGAAAGATCTGGGCGTCATCCGTGAAAGCGCCACCAAAGCCAATCAGATCGTCAGCGATCTGTTGACGTTCTCGCGGCAATCCACGCCCGAGATGAAGCACCAGGATTTGAAGGCCACGGTGGAAGCTGCTCTGCGCATCACGGCCTATCTGACGCGCAAGGCCCAGGTGCAAGTGATTGCCACGCTGCCGGAACAAACCGTGTACGTTACCTATGACGCCCAACAGGTCGAACAGGTCTTGATCAACCTGATCCAAAACGCCATTCAGGCCATGCCCCAGGGCGGCACGCTGCGTGTGAGTTTGAGCCAGGCCACCGAAGCAATCGCCTTGGCCGTGCAAGACACCGGCGTGGGCATACCCCCTGAAAACCTACGCCGCATTTTCGATCCCTTCTTTACTACCAAGCCCGAAGGCGAAGGCACAGGACTGGGCCTCTCGGTGGGTTACGGCATTATCGGGCGCCATCATGGCCGCATCGATGTGGAAAGTGTCGTCGGGGAAGGCACGACGTTTACCATTTTGCTGCCCAATCGGCAGCCTGACACCACAGCTTAGTTTAGAAAGACGCTTGATTTATGGATGCTGAAAAAATACTGGTGGTTGACGATGATGAAGCGCTCTTATATATGATGGCCAGTCACTTGGAGCGTCAGGGCTACCTAGTCGAGAGCACATCCAATCCCTTTCAAGGCCTGGAGCTGGTTAAAACGAAAGGCCCGTTTGTCGTGCTGGTTACCGACTTGATGATGCCCTATATGGATGGGACGCAGCTGCTGCGCAAAGCCCGCCAGGTCGATCCACGCCTGGAAGTGATCGTCATCACAGCTTCAGCCAGCGTTGAGACAGCCATCGCGACCCTGCGTGAAGACGGCGCTTACAATTATTTGATGAAGCCGTTGGAGAACATCAACGAGCTATCCATCGCCGTCAAGCGGGCGGCGGCTTATCGGCGGTTGCAGTTGGAACGCGAGGCCCTGCAAGCGCAGGCGCTGGCCGACGCCGAACGGTTGCGCTTGCTCATCACCAACATCGGCGATGCGATCCTGGCAGCCGATGCCCAGGGGAATCTTACCGTCGTCAATCCGGCGGCCGAGCTCCTGTTGGGCCGCAGCAATTTGATCGGGTGCAATGCTTTGACGTCGCTGCCGCGCCCGTTAGCAACTCTGCTGTCCAACTGGCACGCCACCAGTGCGCAACGCGCCGCCGTGATTGAAATTACCTGGCCGGGCACCGCCACACAAATGGTCAGCCTGACACCCATTATCGGCGCCCTGGACGTAGCGGGGGGCTGGGTCATGGTCGTCCGCGATATCTCACACTTGAAGCAGCTCGACGAGTTAAAGACACAGACGCTGACGGATACCGCCAATCGCATCCGGCTGCCGTTGGTGCAGGCGATGAACCTGCTCACCGAATTGAGCAATCCCACCGCGCTGCCCCCCGAGCGCATGAACAAAGTTGTGTATCAGCTGGTGAGAACCTGGCAGCGCATTCAACAGTGGGCCGACGAGCTGCTGGAACTCGCTCAATATGAATCCGGCGTAGGCATCACCACGACCACGGTGAACCCGGCACAGCTACTCAACGACATTATGGCCCACTTGCCGCAGGACGCCGTGTTCGCCAAACGCCTGAGGTTGGAGACCAGCCTGCCCACAGATTTATCGCCGGTGCGCACCGATGCGGCGATGCTGCGCAAAGCCCTGTTAGGACTGATTACGCGTGCCATTGCGCGCAGCGAAACCGGCAGCACGGTGCGCGTGTCGCTGCACGAGCAGGAGTGGCAGATCTGGATTGACATCAGCGACGGCGGCTCACCCCTCGCCGAGGCCGAGCTGCCGCACGCTTTCGAGCGATCCTTCGTCGGCAACAGCAGCGGCTACGACAGCACCGGCCTAGAACTCGCCACGGCAAAAACCATCATTGACAAGCTGGGCGGACAAGTTTGGCTGCGTAATCCGGGGCCGGTCGGCAGTACCATCACCATTTGCCTGCCAACTCCGGTGGAACAAAACACGGCCAGCTCAGCTGCGCCCCATACGCCTGCCCGGGCGTAGTATAGAGATCGGAGGAGGCCGCTTTGGCCGATCGGGTGTCTGGTAATCCGCAGGATCAACCATCTAAACGCGAGCTGCTGCGCTGGCTGCTGCTCGTGCCTCTCGCGTTTGTGATCCTCTTCGGCTGTGGCCAACTGGCATTGGGCGGTGTGGTATACCCGGCCGCACCCGACACTCGCTCGAAATTGCTGGCCGATTATCGCGCCTGGCCGCTGGTGATCCTCCCGGCGATCAACCCGGCGATCATCGAAGACCTTCAGCGTGATGAGCAGCTCAATCCCACCGTCATCGCGCACCCGTTCTGGCCCACCTCCAATCGGCCGACCGCGACCCGGCGACCCACGTTGATCGCGCAGCAACCCACGGCCACGCCCGGCCGGCCCGAGCGCACGCCGACACGCAGCGAAACTCAAATACCCACACGGCAACCCATCCGCACAGCAACATCTCTTCCCACCCGCTGGACAACCGCAACCCCAACCTGGTTGCCTGCGCCAACGGATACACCCGGGCCGACGGCCACTGATGAACCCTGGCCAACCGCCACGCCGCGACCACCGCGTCCAGCTACGGCCACTCCGACATTGCCGCCCAGCCAAACGCCGACGGCTACCCAGACGCCCGGTCCGGACATCACGCCAACTAATACTTCTACAGCCACCGCGACTGTTACCGGGACGCCGACGGCTACGCTGTCGCCAACGCCAACGTCGACCTTTACGCCTCCTCCGCCAACAGATACCTTTACACCGACTCCAACGCCCACGGACACACCCACGCCAACCTGGACGCCAACGCCAACCAGCACACCCACTACTCCACTGTGCTCAGGCCAGTATCCATGGACCGGTGAGCCTGACTTCGATGGCCCTGATGGCACCATCATTTCCATCGCCTGCAACAGCTATTACAACATCGATCTGGATAGCTATTCACAGCCGCACATTACTACCCATGGAGATGCAAACTACGATTTTGTTTACTACGAGAATAGCTGGTATCCCTGGGGAATCCGGTTGGATTGGATGAGGATCGATCTCTGCGGAGAGCCCTGCAATGGTAACTGGGTGACTGCTTTTAACTGGGGAGACGGCATTCCGGATGCCAACACCAACGTCGCGGCTAACGGCGCAGACGGTGAAGATGACAATGAGGACATCCAAGGAACGGGGTTGATCAACAACTACGGCATCACCATCGACGTCGATGCACTGGGGGCGATGCCAGCCGGTGGTTATCGCCACATGCGTTTCTGGTCGCCCATCAATTGGCCGAACAACGATCCGGCTCAAATTGATGCTATTGTCATCGTGCCCTGACTTAGTGTCAAAGCGCGCTGCTCCACTTCCGAAGTTGCCCCCCGACTTCGGAAGTTTTTATTTTCTGTGATTAAATTGACCGTTGGGCGTGTATAAGATAGCAAGAACCACATTCCCCAAGACTGAACTTATGCCCAATATCGACAGCTTGATCCAACGTTGGCAATCCGGCGAACACTGCGCGGCGGAAGCGCTCTACCAGCAACATCGCGAGCAGATTTATCGGCTGGCGTATGGCCTGTTAGGCGAACCCGCCGATGCCGAGGAAGCCGCACAGGATGCGCTGAGTTACGCCCTGCTCAACATCCGCCGCTTCGATCCACTCCGCTCGAGTTTCACCACGTGGTTGCACACCATCACCGTCAGCCGCTGCCGCAATCGCTATCGCCGCAGGCGTTTGAGCAGCGTCTCGCTTTTTACGTGGCTGGAAGAAGGCCACGACATCGCCGATCCGTCAGCTACGCCCGAACACCTGACCCGCCGCCGGGAAATTCACAGCGAAGTGTGGGAGGCCATTCGCGCCTTGAAGCCACCCCTGCGCGAGGTGATCTTGCTGCGCTATTGGGCCGGACACACCTATCGCGAGATCGCCGACATCGTCGGCTGTCCGCTGCCCACCGCGCAATCACGCGTGCGGCTCGCCTTCGATCAATTACGCACCCGACTGGCGCCCGATGATTTAGCGGTGCTGGAAGAGGAGCAAGCCCTATGAACGCTCATCTCACTGATCAACAGTTGAACGCTTACCTTCATCAAACGTTGAATGATGCACAGCGCGAAACGCTGGACGCACATCTGGCCAATTGCCCCGTCTGCCGGGCGCGGTTGAGCGAATTGGCTGTCTTGCAGCAACGCCTACGCCGTGAGCTCGCCGCCGAGCTGAAGGCCGTGAATGTGCCGCTCTCGCTGACGTTTGAGATGATTGCGCCGAAGTTACAACCTCAGTCGCGTGCCATACGCCTGTGGCATCATTCCCGTCAGACGCTGCTGGGCCTGACGGCGGTCGCCGCGTTGCTGATGGTCGTGATCGTGTTGGCCAACACGGTTTCTCCCACCGCCGAGCAAATTGGCGGTCGCCTCATTTCTAATGCGGGCCGCGTGGGTGGCTGGTACATCGATGGCGACGATCCGGCGAGCTATGAATTCGGAATCGATCAATCGGTTGCGTATACTGGTCAGGCCAGCGGCTTCATTCGAGCGAAGGCAGATGTGCCCAAAGGTACTGGCGCCTTGATGCAAGGCACTTCTGCAGACAGTTATCGCGGCAAACGGATACGCTTATCAGCTTATAT
>JAUQXC010000231.1 GCA_030834825.1 Thermoflexales bacterium | reverse complement strand
CTTGCTGCCACTGCGGGACAAAGGTCCGGCAGAAATCATCGACATGGCAGAACAATTCGAGTAAACTCATGGCAGGCTCCTTGTGGCAAACTTTTGGTCGGCAACCGAAGTTTACCCCACAGGGAGTCCCTTATCCCGAACCGACGTTAAATTGTGTTGTCAAGGCGTTGGTCGATTCAGCGCGCTGGCGGGATGATGGCACCGGGCGCAGTAGCCGTTTGGCGGCAGCCCTCCTGAATTCTTGCTTGATGATGCATCACGTCTTATATCCTCGATAGGACCAGCGTTGAACCAATTCGACTGACGCAAAATATTCAGCTGCGATTGAAAGGCAAGCGCGTGCGTCATGAAAAGACGACGAAAGTAGCCTGCAACATCGACCTACACGACTGTCATGAGCGATCACTCTTCACCCGGCCATGACCACCACTTGCACGAAGAATAGAAATCCCCATTTGGCTGCCGGGTTCCACCAGATCCGTGAAGGCCGCTGTGTGCAAGACTTGATTTACGCCGAACGTGACAACGGCAATACTTGCTCAGGAGCGTTTGATACCAGCACTGATTTTGCTCCTGACTTCCTCACATGGCGATAAGTCAATGCGGCTGCGATCACCATCGGCACAACCCCCAAGACGCTGAAGGCGAGATCGCCGGGCAGGCGTACCCATTCGATCGTCCGCATGATCCCTTCGTTCAAGAACTCAGGCCCGTGCGCATGCCAATAGCCATTGTTTAAGACATCAGCAAATTACAGTACACCACCGGGGAACAGATTGGTCACCACCATCAAGGCTAGGCCGATATTTAAGCTCCAGAATGAAACGCGGATCAACTTCTCCATCCGCTTCCAATGATCATAGGACGAGACTTGCCGCAGCGCGAAGACGGTCAAGGCCAGTGCCAACATGCCGAAACTACCCATCAACGCAGCGTGGCCGTGATTCGGCGTCAGCATTGTACCGACTTCGTAATAACTGACGATCGGCAAGTTGATGAGGAAGCCGAACACACCCGCCCCGACGAAGTTCCAGAACCCGACCGCGATCAGGAAGTAGAACGTCCACTTGTGCGGAATGGAGACCGCCTGCCCGCACACCTCACATCGACTCCGGGTCAGTTTAACGAAGTCCCACGCGTCGAGTGTGAGTAACACGAGCGGCACGATCTCCCACGCTGAGAACATCGCACCCAGCGCGAGGGTGATGTCCGAGGCTCATCCCTAAACTAAATGCAGCCGAGTTGACGCCATAAAGCCAAGATGATACGCTCCAGACATGGACTTTCCAATTCTTGAGATATGTGATGATGAGCTGGGCGAGGGCTGGCTGCGAAAGTACTTTCATCCACACGAGTTGCACTGTCCCAGTGTGGCCGCAGCGTGAAGCACGCCCGGGACTTCGGGCAAACCAACCGGAGTCATGTTCACCGGTATCGGTGTCGAGACTGTCAGGCGGTATACACGGTCTATACGGGCACCGTGTTTGCGCACAAGCAGCTGCGTCCGGCCCAAGTGATTCTACTGTTGCGGGGCGTCTGTAAAGGCGAATCGATCGCGAGCTTATCGCGCGCATTACAGGTGGCGTATGATACCGTCCACCATCTTCGTCAGCAGCTCCACGCGAACGCCCGACGCTTACAACCGAATACGGCATTACCCGATGCAGTGACTGAAACTGATGAGACGGTTCACGCGCAGCGTGCGGGGGAAAAAAGGCGAAAAACACCGCGATCCGACCGATCCGCCACGCCGGCGCGCTAACAAACAAAGAGGGCACGGAACCTATGAGAATGATCGCCCGCCGATCATTGGCACCGTCGGACGCGAGAGTGACCAAGTGCGGTTGCGTGTGGCCCAGCATACCGACAGCAAGACGCTGAAGAAACATCTGGCGCAGTTCACGCGACCGCAGGCTGTCGTGAATACCGATGAATGGCAAGGCTACAATCACATCGAACGCCAGCGCGTCACGGTCAATCATGGCGACCACGAATGGGCGCGTGATGATGATGGCGATGGCCGCGGGGAGGTCCACATCAACACGACGGAAGGTATGTGGACTGGAGTACGCAATTTCCTGCGACCCTTTCGTGGTGTGCATAAAACTTATCTCGCGGACTATGTGGCAATGTGTGAACACAGCATCAACCTGAAACGGATTACACCGCGGTTTATTGCGGCCTTGGTTCGTTGCACATAGTTTAGGGATGAGCCAATATCCACCGATCTGAATCTCCGGGCTGGCCCAGTGTTGGCCGATCGCCAGTCCTTGCTGCAAGGCCGCCTCGGCTTCGTCGAAGCGCAGATGCTCGTGCAGAATTCCGCCCAGGCCCACATAGCCCACTCCGATCAACGGCAGGCGGCCCAACGCCGGATCAGATTCCAGCGCGAGCACCTGGCGATGCAGTCGCACGGCCTGATCGAAATTGCCCAGCGCTTCATACATTTGCGCCAATGTGCTGACAGCAATCAAGTGAATGATGGGTTGACGTCCGTGCTCACTTTCTCGAATGGCTTGAGTAAGCAGCCCGACAGACTCTTCAGCCGATCCGGAGAGCGCAGCGGCTGTTCCCTGGCTGAGCAACACGCCGCAGCGCAGTTGATCGTCTTCCAGCGGGATCAATCGCGGCGCTTCTTGAGCATGGGCCTGAATGGCCGGAATATCTTGATGCACCGTCGCCACGATCGCGCGGACAGCGGCGACTTCGCCCAGCAAAGCAGGCGCAAGTCCTTCGCGGCGAGACAATTCATCCAGCAGCACTTCGGCTTCGTCGAGCACGCCATCGGTGACCAAGGCCCACGCCTGCGCCAGCATCAACGAGGGGCGCGCATCGATCACTTCAGATGGTAACTTGTTCAGCCACGCTTGCAGAGTCGCGCTTCCGCCGCGCATCACCAATGCTTTTTGCGACAGGCTCAAGCAGATCAGCGGCTTGTTCTGGTTCTCCAGCGGCCATTGCATGCGTAATGGCTTCGTCGAGAAAACCATTGTGAGCAAACCATTCTGAGGCTTGATGATGAATGTGCGCCACTTGCTGCGGTTGCTCGCGCTGCAGGCGGATTTGCAGCATCTCGGCCCACAGTGGGTGATAGCGATACCACTGCCGTTCGGCATCCAACGGCACGAGGAAGAGATTGGCGCGCTCCAGCGATTCGAGCATGGCTTGAGCGTTGCGTGTTCCGGTCATGGCTTCGCACAACGGGGCGGTCAGTTTCTCGATCGGGCTGGTTTGCAACAAGAAAGTTTGAATTGCCGGCGATTGACGTTGCAGCACTTCATCGGTCAGGTAATCCATCACGTGACGGTGTCCGCCGCTGAAAGAACGGATGAAGTCGTTCAGTGCCTCTTCCGTCTCGCCATGTTGCCGGATAGCTTGCAGAGCCAGCGCGGCCAGTTGCAAACCAGCCGCCCAGCCTTCCGTGCGTTGATTAAGCAGGGTCGTGTTTTCGGCGGAAAGACCGAGCCGCATAGACTCGTTCAAGAAATCCGCCGATTCGCGCTCCGAAAAGCCCAGCGCATCCATCTGGATTTCAGTCAATTGATTACGCGCGCGCGCAGGCGGGTTAGTTCGAGGGGTGGTTCGCTGCGGCTGGTGAGGGCGAGGTGAAATGTGGCAGGCATTCGCGCCATTAACTGAATCAGCGCGGAATGAATACGCTCATTGCGAATGACGTGATAATCATCGAGGATCAGAACGAGAGGCGTAGTCTCTTGCGCCAGCGTATTGATCAGCATGGCCAGCAACAGATCAATCGGCAGTTGATGAAGCGGATCGCTTTGCAAAAATGGTTTGAATCGGCTCAAGCAAGTGAGGAACAGGCTGTGCCACAGCACTCGCCAGATCGAGCCAGAATTGAGCCGCGTCGTTATCGCTTTCGTCCAGCGACAGCCAGCAAAAACGCGCGCCGCCCTGATTGGCCCACGCACTGAGCAGAGTCGTCTTGCCGTAGCCGGGCGGCGCAGTGACCAGCAACCCGCGCTGTCCCAGCCGCAGACCGAGGTGCAGTTGTTCGATCAGGCGCGGACGCGGCACGTTTGAGGTGGGACCAGGCGGAATGATGAGCTTAGTCTGGAAGACAGGCTTCAGCATGCCGCCCATTGTAGCGCAGTTTCATCAAAACCCCTGCAGCATTACGGAGATAGAAGTCCAGCCCCAACGGCGAAGTGATTTCGTCTTGGAAGAATTGGCTCACCTTGTTTGCTGACTCATCGTCTCTAGTTCCTAATCCGGGTTGAATTTCAGATGAACCATATACTGAATCTTCAAGCGATCAGAGATCCAGCCGATCGATCTCAGTCTCAATCCCAAATTGCGCCCCTTCTCACCAAAATAGTAGTGTGTGTTCAACACGCGAAAGCGCTTATCCCAGGTTGTGAGGGTCTCTGCATTTTTTAGACCCCACTTCAGGAAGGAGTTCTCATCCAATCCACTGCGCTTGATGACCATGCGATTGGCCGTTTTGATCCCATAGGGCGAGCTCGCATCAAAGATGATCTCGCTACCCGGAAATCGATCCGCCAGACGTACCAGAAATTCTCTCACTTCACTTTCTTCAAAGTAGTAAAACACGCCGGCCGCAATGAATAAGACCTGCTCGCTCACGCGAATTTCGTTCAGCCAGCTTTCATCCAGAAAAGAGGCTGTGATAAATTTGCGGCGCTCGCTCTCCGGGATAAACCGTCGGCGCAGCTGAATGACATCAGGTAAGTCCAGGTCATACCACAGCACCCTGCCATTATCGATACGCT
>JAUQXC010000230.1 GCA_030834825.1 Thermoflexales bacterium | reverse complement strand
GCCGACGATGGCAAACACCCGCAGCAACTGGTCCTGCCACTTGTTGTGTTTCACGGCGGCGAGCACGCCCATCCACACCCCGATGCCGATAATGGGCACGATGGCCCACAGCGACAACTCCACCGTCGCCGGGAAGCGACGCGAAATCACATTGGCGATGGTGTCCGAGCCGGTGCGCGACCAGCCAAAGTCGCCGCGCAGAATGCCGCCACGGATGCTTACCTCACCGGTATTGGGATCCGCACCTTCGCGTCCGAACAGCCAGTTGGCATACTGTATGTAGATCGGGTCCCGCAGGCCGTACTGCATAATCAAAGTCTCGGACTGTTTTGGGTTCTTAGGAATGTCGCGCAGGTACAAAGCCAGCCGAGCATCTTCCGGCAATAGGCCAATCATGCCAAACAGCAGGATGGTCACACCGAACAGCAGCAGGGGCATGAGCAACAACCGGCGGACAATATAAGCATACATGGATCACATCTCCTTGACAGCCTTCAGAATATATACCCTGAAGACTATAGACAGGTTCAGAATGTTGGCCACAGGCCTCATCTTCCTGAAAGGCACTACCTTCGCAGGATGCGGCAGCGATAGAGATTCAACGGCCCACTTCGTCGCTTCCAGCGGATCAACCCGCAATGACCTTGTCTGTAAAGAACACACGAAGGCATTGTGGACTGATCACCTGACCGCGCTCTGCCGCGAATTTTGCACCTTCGCTCATTAGAGATTGTGCGGATGAGGCTGGCTGGCCGATTGCGCATCATCGGCCAGCCAGCGAACATCTTATCGTCAGTCCAGGTCTTTATTACTTGGCCACGTTATCCTTGGACAGTTCATTGACCGCGCCCGGCAACGACACCAACGGATTCTGCGAGGTGCCACCCATCCAGCCGTTCATATACAGCTGTTCATAGCTGCGGTTGTTCAAAACCGACAAGATGATATATGGTGCATCCTCGTAGATCATCTGGTTCAGCTCACTGTAGATCTCGGCGCGCTTGTCGAAGTCAGTCTCCTTCGCGCCCTGGTCGATCAGCGGCTGGTACTTCTCGATCAACTCCGGCGCGATGTTAAAGCGCGAGCCGTAGGTCGTCAGGATGTACGGCACATACCAGTTGTGCGGATCGTGGATGTCTTCCTGCCAGCCGGCCACGCCGAGGGGGATCTGCTTGACGCGCACGACGCGCAAGTAGGTGGCCCAGGGCAGCGCCACGGGATTCACCAGGAAGTTCTGATTCACTTGTTGCAGGTTCTCCGCCAGGATCTCGGCCAGGGCCTGTCGCGCAGTGTTGCCGACGTTGTAGCCCAACTGCATGTAGAAACCAGCGTCCCACACGGTCGTAGGATTACCATCCGCATCCGTGTAAGGATTACCTTCCGCGTCTTTCAGCTCAGCCAACTTGAACTCTTCTTCGCACTTGGCCAGGTCGTACTCATACCGCGGCGTGCCCTCATAGCCGGCTTGGCCGGGCAACGTCAAGGCCAGTGATTTCGTTGCTTCGCCAAACTGTACGTCCTGAATGTACGTCTCGTAGTCGAAGCAATAGTTGAAGGCCTTGCGGATGTGAACATCGCTGAAGAAGTTCAACGGAATGCCCTCGCCGTCCAACAGGCCGCTACCCACGAAGGGGCTGCCCTCGGCGATGTTCTGGTTCATACCGATGTCGGTGCGGCTCAGCGAGAGCAAAGGCTTGATCACACGCAGGATGCCGTCCGGGTTGACTTCCTTGCACTCGCCCGTCTCAGGATTGCACTCTTCCCGGACCAGCGTGTCCAACTGCGCCCAGTCAGCCGGCGAACCCGGAGTGATGCGATCGGCATCCCCAGCCTGCAACGCCGCGAAGCGCGTACCGAATTCCGTCACGTTCTTCGTCACCACGCGCTTGATCACCGGCGCCTCGCCCCAATAACCATCGAACGCCACCAAAACAACCTCTTCCTGCGGCGTCCAGTGATCCAACTTGTACGGCCCAGTGCCGTTCGTTACCGCACGCAGCGGCAGCGATTCGCTGGGGATGCCGTAGGAATTCTGCCAGGTCGCGCAGTCGCCATCCCACGCCTTGTTGGCAATCGCCCATTCCTTGTTGATCACACTCGCCCAGCGCTGCGCAATCGTGGCGATGAACGGCCCCCACGACTGCGCCAACTTCATCGTCACGGTGCCCGCCTCATTGTCAAACGTAATGGCCGCCTTGACTTTCTCGCAGGCCGCTGCCAACTGGGCCGCAGGCTGCGTCTTCAGTGTTTCGGCATCACCGTCCAGTGCGCCTGAAGGGTCCACCAACTCGGCCGCGTCCAGAACCTTGAAGAATGGTTCCGTCATCAAAAAGCCCGGCGTGTTCGGATCCGACATCAGCAGCACGCGCCAGAACGAATAGGCCACATCTTCCGGCGTCATCGTCTGACCTTCGTGGAACTTGACGTCCTTCTTGATATTCCAGATGTACTCCACGCCGCCATCATCGGTCGGTGTCGGCTCAGGGATCGCTTCGGCCAGCACGGCCTTGAACTTCGTCGGATCCTTGCCCTCGAACGACACCAGCCCTTCGTAGATGTTGAACAACTGGCCGCCGCCCGCCGTCTCATAGTTGTAGTGCGGGTCCAGTTCCGACGGATCCCCAAAAGTATAAACCATGTAAGTCGTCGGATCCTTGGCTGTGGGATAAGGCTTGGACCCGGTCGGAGCAGGAACATCAGTCGCTTGGGCCGGGGCAGCGGTCGGCTGCTCCGGGGCATCAGTCGGGTTCACCACAGCCGACGGCTGTGCAGCTGGCGCTTGCGTAGCAGTCGGCGTGGGGGTTGCGCAAGCCGTTAACACCAGGCTGGCCACAACCAGCACGCTCACAACAAACCAAATCGCTTTACTACGGTTCATGGTAATTCTCCTAAAATATGGGTGAACAGCGAATCGGGCGATTAACGTCGTTAACGATCAAGACTTGCACAGTTTCACATCTTTGCAATAGCACCTCACCTCCTTATTCTCAACGTTTGAAACATCTTCAGATCCAGATTTGCTAGAAGTCCGAGTGGAGAGGTCTGGACCCTTGCGGGGATCTGACTTCTCCACTCGATCATTTATTCACGCAGAACGATTGATGGCTCAGTGGTCCGGCACGACTTCGCGCAGCGATGGAGCATCGTTACAACCGCGCTCTCGCCGGACAGGGCAGCAGGCCAGGCATGGCAAACAACAGGATGGTCACGCCGAACAGCAGTGGCATGAGCAACAACCGACCGATAAGATCAGCATATGGATGAGTGCGATCAAGATATATACCCTGAAGGCATTCAACAGGTTCAAAAGGCTGGCCGCAGGCTTCATCTTCCTGAGCCACGCCGCCTTCACTCTGGGTCTAACACAAAAAGGGCACTTTCGTGCCCTTTTTGTTTGTACCCAGTCTGGCTTAACTTTGCTCAAAAGCCGAGGCTATTAGAAGCTGTGTCTTAGCGCGTCTTGCGTGAGCGGGGATCCATCACATCGCGTACCGCATCCCCGACCAGATTCCACGCCAGCACAAACAACACTAGCGCCAGACTGGGGAAGAACACAATATACCAATACTGGTCAAGTGTGGTGATCCAGTTGCGGGCAAAAGAGATCAACTGTCCCCAATCCGCAAAGCCTTGTTCAGCACCTAGTCCCAGGAAGGACAAGGCGGCGAAAGTCGTCACATAGGTCCCGATGTTCAAGGAGGCCAATATCAAAGTCGGGAAGATGGCGTTCGGGATGATGTGCTTGATCATGATGTTGCGGTCACGTGCGCCAACGGCCCGGGCCGCCATCACATAGTCCCGCTCGCGCACCGACAGGATGTCACCGCGAATCAGGCGCGAATAGCCCATCCAGCCAAAGATGATGATCGCAATCGTCGCCGTCAACAAGCCACCACTTCCGATGCCGGCCCTGCCGCCAATGAGAGGCTGCAACAACGTCGCTGCCGTCATCGCCGCCACCAGGAAGGGAAAGGCCATAAAGACTTCTGTGATACGTTGCACGACCAAGTCCACCTTGCCACCGTAAAAGGCTGACAGAGTGCCTAGGCTCACACCGATCACCACCGTGAAAAGGGTAATAACAATCCCGGCCACAAACGCCGTGCGGGTGCCCCAGATAACCCCATAGTAAATGTCCCACCCGCCGCTGGCTACCCCGAACGGATGCGTCCAGTGGTCCAGTCCGGTGAGCGGTTCCCACCAAAACGGCAGCGGCGGCGGATTGCGCTCCCACTTGGTGCCGGGCGGCTCCGGCACGTTGCCAAAGCCGTCACGTGGAATCTTCATGGGATCACGCGCCCTGGGCAAGGGCGGAGCCAGGACAGGCGCCAGTAAGGCAATGAGCGCAAAGAGGGTTAAGATAATGAAACCCGTCTGCGACAGACGGTTGGACAACAGCTGCCGTGGAATGCTGGGCGGTTTCCGGCTGGGTGGGAGTTCATCCACATCCACCGGATCAGATCCAGCTTTCGTTAGCCCAGGCTGGTTGACAAGACTCGCCATCCGCCGCTAACTCAACCTGACACGGGGATCAACCACCGCATACAGGATATCCACGATCAGGTTACCCAACAGCAAAATGATCCCTGTAAACAGAGTGAAGCCCAGCACCGTCAACACATCCAGACTGGCCGCAGCCTGCGCCGCCAC
>JAUQXC010000229.1 GCA_030834825.1 Thermoflexales bacterium | reverse complement strand
AGCGTGTAGCCCGCCTGAATAAAGGCCGCCGTGCCGCGCGGTTCTTTGCCCAGCCCCAGTTTGACCTGATCTTCTTTGGTCAACGCGGCCCGCGCCACTTTCGCCAGCGCCTGATAGGCGTCGCGGGCGTCGGTCAGAGCGGTTTTCAGTTGGGCGCTGGCGTCTTTCTGCGCGCCCTTGCCCGATTTCTGGTCGTTGACGGCGGCGAGTGCGGTGTCATACAACTTCTTGCCCGCGTTCAATTTGGCCGTGGTGAAGCCAAACTGTGCCACGGCGGCCTTGATTTCGGGGTCGGCCAATGAATTGGCGATGGCGAGCTGCGCGGCGTTTAACTGCTGGGGAATACTCACTACGGGTTTGGTCGGCATTACGGGTTCTCCTTGTGGAAAAATATGTCAACCTTGACGGTTGCTTTGCCTGTATTGGGCTTAACATATCGTTCCTAAGGGTTCCCCGCAGTTCCCTTAGCGTTACTTTGCCATTGCTTAAAGTTACTTTGTTTTTGCTTGGCGTTACTCAGCCAGTGCTTGAAGTTACATTAGGGTTGCTTGAAGATAAGCAGATGTAGAGTAACATCAAATTTATAAAAAGCAAATCCATGTTCTTAACGGCAAGCCGTTTTCGCTGAATTTCTCGGGGGTTTTGCATGGTGACGCGGTCCAGGAACATTTCAATATCGGGCTTGCAGCCGTCTGAAGGCTATTTTTGCTGGCCAAATCAACTGTACAAAACTGCAAAACCCTCACCATGGGTTCGATTCCTATCGTCGCCTCTGAAAGCAAGCGATTTACCGAGAAAGTCCGGCAGATCGCTTTTGTGTTTTCATGACTTGGATGCAGCGGCGGTGAGGATCAAAAAAACCTTGTCATGAGTTCTGCGCCGCTGGCTGGTGTTCCCCACATTCTGTGCTGTGCGCGAGCTTTACATCCACACGAGTCTGGGGAATTCCGTCAATAGTGGCGGGCTGGTATATTGCAACACCCGCTCGGCCCGCCGCGCGACGATGAGCACCCCGGCGGCGCGGGCTTGCTCCGCCAGCGCGCGTGCCAGGGTGTGAGCGTCTGCCACGTCGCCGCGCAGCAGCAGCAGCACTGCGCGCATCAGGTCGCGTTCCAGCAAGGTGCGCGCGGGCAAGTTGGGTACCGGTTGATCGATCAGTTCCACCGCGCGTTCGAATTCGCCCGCCATCAGGTGGGCCACCGCCAGCGTGACGTGGAATCGCCGTTGATAGTCAATGTCATTCTTGACCAGCGGCGAGTCCAGCGCTTGCTGCAGTGTGGCGTACGCGGCGTCGATCTGACCGCAGGCCAGCTGCGCCATCGCTAACTTGTCCAGCACATTGGCGCTCAAGCGCGCATCACTGTATTTTAACGTCTGCTCCGCCAGTGCCTCGATCAGCTGCAGCGCCTCTGCGGATTTTCCCTCGTCCAGCAGCAGCGTCGCTTTGAAGTTTTCCGCGCTGGCCACCCAGGCCGAATCACCCATTTGCCGCGCCAGTGCCGCGGCTTCGTCGAGGGCGGCGCGGGCCGCGGCTGGCTCGTCGCGCAGCCGATAAATCATGGCGATGTTCGATAGAAACACGCTGGCCGCGTGACTGTCGCCGATGGTCTGCGCGCCCTGCGTGGCCGCCTCCCACAGGCGCAGCGCTTCGACCATCTCACCCCGATCGAACGCCATGCCGCCCAGGTTGCCCAGCGAGGCATTGGTCAAGCTGTGCAGCTGTGTCCGCTGCGCTAATTCCAGTGAGCGCCGCCAGCAGTCCAGCACCTCTTCACGGTTCCGGTTGACGCGCTTTGCCAGGCCTAGATCGTAGTAGATGCGGCAGCGCAGCTCGTCGGCCAATTGCGGCGACAACGGCGCGATCTGATCGGCCAGAGCCAGCGCTTCAGCGGACACTCGCTCGGCGTCGTCCACGCGAGCCAGTCGGGCCAGGGGCGAGATCGAGAAGGCCATGAGCCGTGCGTGCAGCCACACATCCTCAGCGGGCAGTTCGGCCAAACTCGCGTTGAATAATTCCAGCGCTTCATTCATCTGGCCGCGCCGTGCCAGCACCCGGCCCAGCGCCACGGCGATCTCGGCGCGCACTTTGGGATCGGCCTCACGCGCCAGCACGGCCGCCTGTTTCAAACTCGTTTCGCCTTCTCTCGCACGCACTGTAAAGGCCAGCAGATCGCCGCGCGTCGTCAACAAGCGGCGCAGCAGATCGGGCTGCGGATCGCGCTGCTGGGCGTGAGCCAGCAGCTCTTCGATCAGCGCAACGGCGACGGCGCCTTGCCCGCGCGAGAACAGCCACGAGCCTTGATCGGTAACGACATCCACGGCTTGCTTCAAGCGCCCGGCGCGAAAATAGTGATACGCCGCCTCCACGATCTCGCCGTGCTCCTCAGACCATTGCCCCGCGATGCGATGCAGCCGCTTGCGGCGCGGCAGATCGGACACCAACGCTTCGTATAAGTGATCGTGAATCAGCGGATGCAGCGCGGCTTCATGCGGTTGATCGATCAGGTGGCGGCGCTGCAGTTCGGCCACGGCGCGGCGTTGATCGAACTCGCCATCGATCGCCTGCATCAACTCGATCAGCGTTTCGTCGAACAGATCGATCGGTTGGCGGAACCCCGCCCACAGCGCCGCCAGCCGCGCCGCGTGCGTGGACAGGTGGCGCAGCATCGTGTCGAGCAGATACGATCCAACTTGCGGCTGCTTCTCCAACTGCGCGATGAACTTCGCAGCGTTGCCGCGCAGCTGCCCGATCGCCAGTCGAATCAACATGGGGCTGCCGGCGGTTTTGCGCCACAACCGATCGGCTAACGCGACGTCCAGGTCTGCGCCGAGGCTGATCATCAATGCTTGCGCGGCGGCGAATTTCAAGCCGTCGAGCCGCAGCGCCGCGACGTTGGGCAGCGGCACTTCTTCGCGGCTGATGAACAGCACGTGCGCGGGCGTGGCCGCCGTGAGATGGCGCAGCAGCTGCATCACGGCGTCGTCATTGGCGACGAGGTGCGCGTCGTCAAAACACAACAGCGCGGGCTGCGCCTGCAAGCCCGCACCGATGAGGCTGATCTTCTGCGCCAGCGACAGGGGCGCATCGCGGCGTTCACGCAAGATCGGCTCCACCCGCTCCTGACCGTAGGCGAACAGGAACAGCGCCAACTGCCGCGCCACCGCATCCGCCGAGGCCGTCACACCCGTCGTCAAGGTGAGCCAGAACGCGGGGCGATCGTACTCGCGGGCCAGCGCGGCGGCCAGCGTGCTCTTGCCCACGCCAGCCATGCCGACCAGCGTCACACAGCGGTGCAGGGCGAGTTGGCGGCGCAGCTGCGCCAGATCCTCTTTACGCGTCACGCTCTGCGCTGGTGCGACGGGCACATCCTCCAGCGCACCCAAATCTTCCACCGTTTCGATCACTTCTTCTTCGAGCGTGCGCGTCACCGTGACGGTGCGCGGGCGAGCGTCGGGTTCGGCGGCCAGCTGCATCAGGCGCGCGGCGTAGTCAGGCGCGTCCTGCAGATCGAGCGCGGGGATGAACAGCGCGCCCACCGTGGCCTGATCGGGCTGCCAGCGATCCTGCTCGAAGCGGCAGACCTGCGCCGTGCTGTAGCCCACGGCGATGGCAAGTTTCTGTTGGGTCAACCGGGCGCGGCGGCGGAGAAACTTCAACAGTGCGCCGAAGGTGGTGAACGACTCGGGCGAGGTCGTCGCTGAGCGGGCAGATCGCGGCATGGCTGAACCTCCGGCCCCATTGTCCCCAACCATGCAAAAAATGTCAACAATCGGCGGCAGCTTTTTGATAAAACTATAGCTACTACTCAGCGTCATTGCGAGGAGCGCTTCTCAGCGACGAAGCAATCTCCGGCGGAGCGGGCAACATTCGCTGATCGGCACGGAGATTGCTTCGCGAAAGCGCTCGCAATGACGGGGACCGAGTAGATACAAACTGGAGCCAGGGAGGAAAGGCTATGCCACACATCCTGCGCCGCCATCGCAAGACCGTGACCACCGAAACCTGGACGATTGTCTGGTCGGAGGATGGGCTTTCTGCATCCGGCGAGATGCCGGCGGAACTGCTGCCAGCCGATCAGCTCTCGGCTCCATCAGAGCCGCCGGCTCTGCCGGAACCATTCGCCAGCGACGACAACGAGACATCCGATCAAGATCACGCACCGAATGAATTCGGTGGCTGATACGGGAAACGTGTTGAAACACGTTTTGAAACATTTCTCAAGTTAAGGGAGGAACTACCATGAACCAGCAAAAGAACTTTGTTACTCGAACCGGGCGCGCTCTGGCGCTCATCGGGGGCGTGTTGATCGCTGCCTTGCTGATCAACTCGCTCACACTCGCGCAGCCCAACTCGCCGGAAGCCACGCTGCGCCGTGCCGTGCAGCGCGCCGCCGATGCCGGCAGCTATGCGGTCACCATCGATCTGGTGCAGACCATCTACGCCGCGCCCGATCAACCCTCGGCGCGAGCGGCGCAACAGGCCGCGCACGTCACGGTGGATGGCTACATTCATTCCGCAGAGCGCGCGCGCCTCACGGTGAAACTGGCCGACACCGGTCAGCGTTTGCCGGTGACGAATGCGGCTCCGCAAGAACTTATCATTGCCGGCAATACGATCTATCAGCAGGTGGGCGATGCGTGGCAGAAGCAGGACGACGTCGCGCCGACGCCTGGTCTCAACGCCGATGCGCTGGCGCTGTTGAACGTGGCACAAGATTTTCAAACGCTGGAATCCGTCGAACGGTTGGCGGGCAAGTTCGAGCGCGTGGGTTTCACCTTACCTGCTAATCAAGTTACCCGCTACCTGTTGCATCAGCAAGACTTGTTGAACGAGCAGAATCTCACGGCCGCGCAGATCAGCGGTGCGGGCTTCGGCGGCACGGGCGAGTTGTGGATCGACGAGCACGGCTATCCTGCGCGGTTGGTGCTGAACCTCGAAGTGAATCGATCGGGCGCTGATGCCTATCGGACGTTGGTGGTCAGCACCGCCGATTACACGCGCTTCGGCGAACTGTTCCCAATCGAATGGTTCGATCCGGCGATCGCGCCGTTGAGCAAGACCACGCTCACCACATTGCCGGGTCTCGCGCCGGATCAAGTCACGCAGCTCAGCGCGTGGTTGCTGGCACTACCGATCGGGTTGGCGTTGGCCGCGTGGTTGATGCTGCGCTCATCGATCCGCACCCGCCGCGTGAAGATGACGATCGTCAGCGTGATCGTGATCGCGGGTTTGATCGCGCCGGGAGTGGCCTCGGCGGCCCCGATCGGTTCAGCTACACCCGATCGATCGACAGAGACCAGCGAACTGCTCACCGCACTGCAAGAAACGCGCGCCATCGCGCAGCAAAATCAACTCGGCTTGAACGCAGCGATATTGACCGAGCAAGGCGATGAAGACGGCGATGGTTTGCCCAACGGCTACGAGTTGCAGTTGGGTACCAGCCCGTTTGTGGCCGACAGCGATCTGGATGGCCTGACCGATCACGAAGAGGTGGTCGGCTTTGCGTGCGTGTATGCGGGCGGCACGACGAACGTCGAGACCAACCCGCTCGATCCCGACAGCAACGCCGACGGCCTGCGCGACGGCGATGAGTTCCGCAACGGCGAATGTCGTTACGCGCAGGGAAAACCCTACGCGTGGGCCGACGACAACGACAGCGACGGCGTGCCCGATGGCATGGATGTCTCGCCGTTCAGCCGCAGCGGCAACTTCGGCGGCGTAGCGAATTTGGGCGCGAAGTCCGGCCCGAATGATTACTACGAGCCTGGGCACATCTACAATCCACAGCCCGGCGCGAAGTTCAACTTTGAATCGATCGATTCCGATCCGGGCGCGGCCACCGTGCCGTATCCGTTCTACGTCGATGTGCAAGTGCGGCCCGCCAACGCCGATCTGCTGCGCGCGGCGTACAAGACCTCGCTGGAATGGCCGGTGGAGACCGAAGGCAACATTCGCACCAACGGCACGGGCGCGGACGCGGTGCTGGCGTCGCTGCTGCTAGGCCGCGACATGGTCAGCAATGGCAAGTTGCAGATCACGCCGTATTTGCAGGCCAAAGTCGCCGCGAAAGATCTGCCCAGCGCGGCGATCCGCGAACAGTACGGCCTCGGCATCGCGCTGGTCAATCCATCGTGTGTATTGAACTGCTACTTCTACCTGACGATCCCGTTGGCGAAGGTTGAACGCGGCGGGCAAGTTGTTGCTTTGCAAGCGCATTTGATGCACGACTTCGCGGGCGGCAATACGCATTTGCTGCGCCAATGGCAGGACGTGCGCTTAATGTGGGCCGTGCAGGGCGACGTGGTGAAGGCCGACGGCAACGGCGACTTCGCGCCCAGCCCCGACGGCAGTCTGGGCATCATCATCTACGACACGCCCTTCGTCATCACCGGTATGCAAGTGGTGCGACAGGGCGGCGCGCAAGTGATGGTCGCGGGCGTGACGCCGAGCGGCAATTCGCCATCCGCCATCGATGCGCCCACCGCGATGTTGCGCTCCGGTCTGGAAGCGCGCTTCCTCAACAGCAATCTGGACTTTGCGGAAATCTATAATCGCTTCGATGCGGACAGCGGTGTGCGGCCCGGCAAGACCATCACCGAACTGTGGGGCATCACGCGCACGTTCCAGATCAACGTCAGCCCGGTGTATCAACACCTCGACGTGGCGCTGGCGAACACGTCGATGACGACGACGCGTCAATTGCTCAATCAACTGTACCCGTCGCACAACGTCACCCCGACGCTGGTGCTGGCCACCGAGCAGCGCACCTCGATCGTGAATCTGGACGAACTGAATTTGCAGACGACGGGCGATTACGCCACCATCACGATCAATACCTGCGTCAAGCCGCTGGTCACCTCGCGCAGCTTGAAGTTGCAGTCGTATCGTTGGGATGGCACGGCCACGGCGTTTGCGTTTTCGTCATTGTCGGCGGGCGAAGCCAGCCGATTGAAATCGGCTGCTGACAATGAAAGTCGGCTTGAAGCCGACTTCACCTACCAGCCATCGAATTCATTCGATGGGAACGCGGGCACGACTACGGCATCACCGGAGGCTGCATCGACGCCCGACATCCCCCTCGTCGGCGATTGGATTCCGCTGACGCTGGACGAAGTGCTGCGCAAGGCCGAGAGCGAATTCGCGCAGTATTTCCCGGAAGTACAGCAGGCCTTCGACCAGGCGCAGGCGTATTACCAGACTGCCGAGCAGCTCTACAACGAGTCGCTCAACATCATGAAGTTGGCGACGACCGTCTGGCACATGGGCCAGACCGCCGTCGAGAAGATCGGCAGCACCACGCTGGACGACATCACCATCGGCGATGTCGATACCTTCGCGCACTTCCTCGAAGATCACGGTGTGCTGCCCACGAATTACGCCAAAGCGGTGTACGTGGTACTGGCGGTGTACGAGGCGGGCGGCCCGCACGTCTGGCTGGAGCAGCAGTTCAATCAGGTGGCGGACTTTGCTGAGGGCGTGGGCAGTTTCATCAACAGCGCGCCCGGCCTGTCGTTAAGCACGATTGAATCGACACTGCTGTCATTCACGACGACGGCCATCAACTGGCTGAACTACCTTGCCACGGTGACGGGCGTGGACTGGCTGGCCGACATCGCCGATGTGCTCACCGACGCGATCGAGATCTATCGGACGGTGAAGTACGCCATCGACACGATCAGCATGGCCGTCGATCTCGCGCAGAACCTCGGCTCGATCTCCGGCACGGTCGAAACACTGGTCGATGCCGCGCTCTCCAATCTCAAGAATCTCGCCGGATCGATGTCGCTCGTTGGGCTGCTGTTGCAGATCGGCATGGTGTGGCTCAACGTGGCGGTGGCCGCGCTTAGCGGCGATCTGCCGCCGTTGGTGGTAGCCTCGATCGTGGCACGGGCGATCGTGGAAACCGCCATCCTCATCGCCATCTTCGTCATCTCCATCGCCGTGCCGTTTGGCTGGGTGATCGGCGTGATCATGGCGCTGGGCAAAGCCATCGAAGCGCTCTTCGGCGTCAACGTCGAACCGATCAGCGCCTTCCTCGATTGGTTGTTTGGTATCAAGATCACGCCGCAATCCTGGATTTCCGGCGATCCACAGCTCAGTCCCGTGCGCTTCCAGGGCATCGATCCCAAAGCAGGCTTGGCGCAGGGACATACACTGCGCTTCACCATCGCGTCCACCGTCACGATCGGTGCGTTGAATCAAGCCGTGTTGAACGATTCGGATGCGGGGGTGCGCCTCGGCTGGTATGCCGACGGCGGCAAATTCATGGTCTGCAAGCCCACCGCCGAAGCGCAGAACGATATTCAGCGCTACAACGAATTCGGCTGGCAGGTCCCGTCCTATACCGCCGCCAACCTGACGTGCTACGAAGTTCAAGTCAAGGCCGACGAGTACTTCACCGGCGATCCAACACAGGGCGCGCCCTACTACTTCGTGTGGAATCACATCAGCAGCTACAACACCACCCACAGCTCCGTGCGCGCGCAGACCGTTAAATACGACACCATCTGCCTTCAGGGCAACTGCTACGATCTGACGCGCACGCAATACTATCGTGAATCGTTCACGTCGGCGTGGGCTGACTTCACGCCCAAGTATGCGGCCATCAACACATGGATTCCGCTCAGCGTGCTGTTCGAGGCGGGCACCATCAATCACGTCTGCTCGCCGTGGCTGGAACTGCAAGGCGAGTGCTACAGCTACGTCGATCGGGTGAAGTCCACCCCCAACTTCACCAAGATTTACTTCGACATCGTGCCGGCCACGCTGGAAGGTTTCTTGAGCTGGTACAACCAGAGTTGGTACGATTCGAACCCGCGCCTGATCGATACCGATCCCGACGGCGACGGCTTGAAGGGTTACACCTACCCGATTACGCTCAACGGCCAGACGTTCCCGGGCGGCAGCGGCGTCGATTACGCGGCATGCAACAATCCTCAATCGCATCAGCAGTGGGACACCGACGGCGACGGCCTATCCGACAATTTCGAGTGGGACAGCTTCGTGGTGCCGTTCGGCTCGCAGCCCGATCCCAATCGCTCGATCTTCAATCGCTGTCTCGCCGATAGCGACAACGACGGCCTGAGCGATCTGCGCGAGTTGTTCCTCGGCACGCATCCCAACGATCCCGACACCGACGACGACGGTCTAAAGGACGGTCAGGAAGTGGCGTACTGGCAGAGCAGCGGCACGCCCAATCAGCCGGGTCAGCTGATCGCGCCGTGGCGCGTGTCACTCAGCGCGCAGTATGCGGGCCTGCCCGATCCCGTCGCGTTCCCCAATCCGCGCCAGGCCAATCAAGATCGCGATCAGCGCAACGACTGGCGCGAGAAGATCGGCCTCAGCAGTCCCAACGCGGCCAACGTCATTCCTGAAAATCCGTTAACGCTCTCGATCGAACCGCAGCTGCTCAACGGCGGCGGCACGCAGTTGAAACTGCGCAGCAACGACTGGTGGATGGATCTGCCGTCGATCACGCAGGCCACGCTGGTGGTCACACTGCCAGTGCAGCTGTCCAACTTCTCCGGCAACGTGAAGCTCTATCCGCCCGTCGGCAATCCGCAGTTGAACACGGGCAGTCTGACGATCAACAGCGGGCCGCTGGTCTACGCGTGGACGCTGCCGCCCATCTTCAACAACCGATCGATCTCGGCGACGATCACGGGTCTCCCGGCGATCACAACCGATCCGCTGACGGTGACGGCGGCGGTGATCTATACCTACAGCAACACGCAAAAAGTGACGACGGCTTTCGCCCCGTTCCCGATCAATCTCGGCGGCCCGGCGGTCACGATCGATCAGCCGCAGAACAACGCGCTGCAGCCGCTGGGCGCGCTCAACATCGTCGGGAATGCCAGCGATCTCGAAGGCGTAAAGCAAGTCTTCGTGTGCGCCAAGCTCAGCAATACCTGCGCGGGTGCTGATTGGAAACTCGCCACCGGCACAGCTTCGTGGCAGTCTCAATGGATTCCCGCCGCCGACGGCCTGTACACCGTGCGCGCGTTCGCCGTCGATGCTTTCGGCGTCAGCGGTCAAGCCACCGCCCCGATCAGCGTGAAGGTCGATCGGGTGGCGCCGAGCGGCGCGCGTTTCGATCGCTCCGGCAC
>JAUQXC010000228.1 GCA_030834825.1 Thermoflexales bacterium | reverse complement strand
TCTAAAGTTTTCTGACTACGGGACTGACGAGGAATGCTTCGGATTGAGTTTTTGCTCATTTTAGGCCTTGACAAAGTGAGTTTTAACTCGTATAATTGCACTAGTTAATGAGTTTTTATTCACTTTATTATACTATCAACGGGAAGAATTTGCTAGCTTGGCAAGGAAGTCTCCCAGCACATGACCCCAAATCTTCGAGTTTTGCAAGAAGGAGCAACCGCATGAAAAAATCAACCGCCCTGATTACCGGTGCGTCTTCCGGCATCGGCCTCGAACTGAGCAAGATCTTTGCTCACAACCATTATAACTTGGTGCTGATAGCGCGGTCCACCCACAAACTGGACGCCCTCGCTTCAGAATTGCGGCAGGCCCATCAAGTGGATGTCCTTGTTTTGCCCGCAGACTTAAGCCAGCCCGGTGCAGCTAGCGAAATCTTCCAGACTGTGCAAAGCAAGAACCTTCAGATCGATATCCTGGTCAACAATGCCGGGTTCGGCGTTCATGAGCCACTGGTCAAGGCTGAGCTGAACGAGACGACTCAGATGTTGCAAGTCAATGTTACCGCTTTGACCGAGTTGACCCGCTTGTTCCTGCCGGACATGCTGGCGCGCAAAGCAGGGCGCATCCTTAACGTCGGTTCGACGGGTTCATTCGCGCCTGCTCCGTATATGGCCGCTTACGCTGCCAGCAAGGCCTACGTGTTGTCTTTCACTGAAGGGCTGGCCGAAGAACTACGCGGCACAGGGGTAACCGCCACCGCTTTGTGTCCGGGCGTTACGCCCACCGGCTTTCAGGATCGCGCCCAGGTCGGTGATATGCCACTCACCCGATATGGTGTGCTCAGCGCCGAGAAGGTAGCCGCTGACGGCTACAAAGCCTTGATGCGTGGCAAACGCGTGGTCGTTCCTGGGCTGGCCAACAATCTCCTGGTGTTGAGCACTCGTCTGATCCCACACGGCATCCTGCTCCCATTCACCCGTCAGATGATGACAAAGTAAACGAGCACTCTTTAAGAGCGCAACTTGACAAGAAGGTCAACAGCGATCAGCACATCCGCGCGGCTGGATTTGCGCCACGCCACACGGATGTGCAGGATACAATTAACGCTGCTTTGACCGTAGGCCAAGAGACAGCATGAGTCCCAATAACAGAGTACTGGTCACGGGCGCCAATGGGCACCTTGGTTATACCCTCACCCAATTGCTGAGCGAACGCGGCTATCACGTCCGCGCCGGGATGCGGGGCATCCACGATGAACGCAAAAGTCGGCACTTGCGAGAATTTGGCGTCGAGCTGGTCGAATTGGATATCACGAATCAAGCTCAGGTCGAGGCCGCGGTGCAGGGCATGGACGGCGTCTTCCATGTCGCGGCGGTCTTCAAGATTGCCGGGAACCCGGCTGAGATCATCCTCCCCACTGTCGAAGGCGCCATGAACATCGTCAGAGCCGCCCATCAGGCTGGTGTCAAAAAGATCATCTACACTTCCAGCGGACGCACCCTCGGCAATAGCAGTCCCGCCCGCCAGCCGCTGACCGAGAACGACTGGAACAGGCGCGGACAGGTCCCTTACACCCTGGCCAAAATTGAAGCCGAAAAACAGGTATGGGCCTATGCCCGGCAGCACGACCTGGATCTGGTTTCAATTTTGCCGCTGCTCATTCTAGGCCCTAACATCCATCGTCTGACCGAAAGCACGTCCATCATCGACAACATGTTGCACAACCGCTACCCGATCAGTCCGCCGATCTTCGTCAACATTGTGGATGTGCGCGACGTGGCCCTGGCGCACGTGCTGGCCTATGAAAATCCCCGCGCCACAGGCCGCTACATCGTGGGCAACAACCCGATCGGCTTGAGTGAAGTCTTTAAGCACGTCAACGAGATCCACTCGATACGGATTCCATCCATGCGGCTATCGACAGGCGTCTTCCGGTTATATGCCCACCTCGCGAATTTAATGGCAAATCTGCGCAGGCGAACGCCCCCCATCACTCCAGCCCAGGCCCGTGAAATGACCGAAGGTCCGCGTTACGTGGACGTGTCCCGCACCGAAAAAGAGTTGAGCTTGCGTCTCAAATCGCCGCGCGAAAGCGTGCAGGAC
>JAUQXC010000227.1 GCA_030834825.1 Thermoflexales bacterium | reverse complement strand
AGCAACAAGGGAGACCTCGCGTATTCGCTGATGAACCTGGCATGGGTGGAGTTACAGACGGGGAACTATGCTGTCGGGCAGGCGCTGGCTGAGGAAAGCGCCGCACTCGCGCGTGAGGCGGGCAACAACTCGGTACGTGGATTCGCACTGGTTTATCTGGGCGGGTTGGCTTTTGAACAGGGCGACGATGTGGCAGGAAATCGGATTTTTGAAGAGGTGCTGCCTGTGTTGCGCGAGCAAGGAGATAAATGGAATCTGGCGGCGGCACTTAGTTGGGTGGGACGCCGGATGTATGCGCAAGGCAACTTCCAGCAAGCCGCGTCGCTCGGGGAAGAAGCGCTGACGATGTGGCGAGAAATTGGTGAACAATCGGGGGTGGCCTGGATGCTCCACAACCTGGGGTATGTGGTGTACGCACAAGAGGATTTTGCGCAAGCCAGCGCGTATTTCAGGGAAAGCCTGGCGCTGTGGCAGGAAGCTGGGTGTCCTTTCGGCATCCTCATGGTGTTGGTCGGCTTCGCGGTGCTCGCCATCTCCGCTAGCCGCCTGAGGCACGCGGCGCGCTTGTTCGGCGCAACCAACGCTCTGCTCACTGCGATCGGCGCGAAATTGTATCCGCTGGATCAAGCCACGTATGAACGCCAGCTCGCCGCGCTGCGTGCCCGGCTCGACGTTGGGGCCTTTGCAGCGGCTTGGGAAGCCGGAAGCACGCTTAGTCTGGAGCAAGCCATCGCACTGGTGGAGAACCGATAGAAAGTCTCATCCCCGCTGGACATCCACTTGTAGGGTTGCTGGGTTTTGCCCAAGCCTGCCGCGAAGTGTGGTTCCGCCAATGTGGTAGTTCGCCAGCTTGAATGAACACAATAACAGGGCACTGCAGATTCAGCTCACGTTGGAGATCTTCGATCTCGCCTGATGCAGTGAACACTTCAATTCCTGGTGAGGTCAAACGAGTGAGATGACGATACGGAGTGCCAATATTTGGCCGAGTGCCCAATTGCCTCGCCAAATCGGCCTGTGCAAGAGCAACGCCCAGATAGGACAACACCAACTGGGCGCAGGCGGCAAGCAGTAGCCATCATTCAGTTGAGGGGAGTAGGGCACGCTCGAGACGTTCGCCATGTCGTGCAATTTCCTCGGCCAACGGATCGTCGGCCAAGATTATGCCAGAATCGGCATCAACCTCTAGGTAGCCGATCGGACCGAAAGGCTCTTTAGAGAGAGAGGTAACAAAGGCGCTGAACCGCTTGATGAGACGCTGCATCTTCGTTCAGACAAAGTCTTCATCGGCGAAGTGCGGGTTGAACTGCTGGGCAAAGGCGGGCGGGTACGAAGAATTCAGATGTTGCATGCCCATGCGTTGCAGACGCTCGATTTGTCCCGCCGATTTGTATACTTGAGCGGGCAACCAGGTCGATTGTGGAAAGATGGGCTGGAACGGCGCGTGCTTCAAGCGTGTGTGGCACTCGACATTCACCGGTGCGGCGTACATGGGTTTCGAGCTGCAGCGGCCTGCGAGTTCGTGAACGTCAAAAGTATCTTGGGCTACACAGATATGGAGGCGCGACACGAGTTAGCCACACGTGCACCGCACACTACCGCCTGCGGTGCAGTGCAGGTGTGTGGCTGGGACACACTCCTCATCGGATTGAGGTGTGGAATGCTCACGATTCAATCGGCTCGCGCGCCGTCGTGATGAGAGCGATCACCTGCAGAAATCTAGGCCTAAGATTATCTGCTTGAAGTCTTTTTCACTCCTTAATCTTGCTCATGCACTTTTGGAAAGCGTCTTCACAGGCGGCCAGCGCCGGCCCTGGATTATTGTCATTTGCCCCAGGGTCGATATCGCACTGACAGGCGGTTCTTTTTTGGCCGCAGCACGTGGCGGGTGATTGTTTGCAGGCCCACTTGTCTATTTTATCCGATAGCCATTTGGGTAGAACACTCTCACCCCCGGTTCCAGATGGGTCGCGATAGTCAACTGGATCATTCCCAACATACCCATACAGGTTAGTGTCGCCACCGGCAAACAAAATCGTATCCTTTGCCGTCCAACGTCCGGTCTCAGCCGCATAATCACGCGTGCCAAAGCGAACGAGCCGGGTGTCGCGGTCGTACAAACCGCCTGCAAAACCGAAAGGCTGAAACCCCGGGTTGGTATCGGTAATGACATTGCCAAACGCGTCGTAGTCCAGGCGCTGAGCAACTGCACCGGTTGCCGTATTTACCACGAGCCGTGGACTGCCCAGCTGATCGGCAATAATGCGATACGTGACGCCGCCTTTGATCAGATAGTCGGGAGTGGTATCTCTGCTGGCATACACAAAGCGGCTGACAATAGTATTGTTGCCATCCAACTCGGCTATCGGACGCAGGTCATCCTGATACAACCAACCCTGCACTAACGTGACGTTCACCCGTTTGCCGATACGGCGATTGGCGCCATCCACCAGATAGCTGATCTGCGTGCCGCCGGGCAGCGTAACCGTGATCAGATTGCCCAGCGCATCATATTCGTACTGCGTGGACTGTCCACTCACGGTCTTGCGGTAGAGTTCGCCATTCGCTGTGTAAGCATAGGTGGCCGTGCCATACTGAGTCAGGCGATCCTGATGGTCGTAAGTGCCCGTGAGGGTGCCGCCCGGACCGGTAAAACTCAGCCGGTTGCCGTTGCCATCATACGTATAGCTGGCAATGGTCGCCCCATTCTGGTTGACCGAGATGAGTCTGCCAGTTGCATCGTAGCCATAGATATACGTCGCCGTTACGCCAGCGATCGTTTCGGTGATCGCCGTGATGCGCCCCAGTTTATCGCGAGCGCGTTGAACGTCATACAGCGCAGTCCCATTGTAGGTGGCGCTGTAGGTGATCGGTTCGGCAAAGCCGTTGTACCCGATCGTGTCGGTGACGCCGCCCAGTTGACTGCCCGTGAGCAGACCGTTCAAAGCGCTGCGAGTCAGCGTCAACGCGCCAACTTGCGTCAGCAGATTATCTTTGTCGTATTGAAGGTTGACGATTTGACCGCCGTTGACGCTGGTGGATATCACACGGAAATTATTGTCATGGGCGCGGCTCACGGCACCAATGATCGGGCCTGACCAGGTTTCGCTTGTAAGCAGCGCTCCATCGTAGGTGTAGGACAGGCCAATTCCACCCGGAGCACTGATCGTTGCCAGGTTGCCAGTCGTCGGATTGAAGGTGGTGCTGATGGTGCCGCGTGCGACGGTCACACCGTTTTGTCGTCCGGCGCCATCGTACCTGAAATCCACCGGCTGACCGTCGGGGCGAGTGATACGGGTGAGTTGACGGTCAACGTTATAAATGTAGCGGGTGGGAGTTATCACACTGCCTACAGCCGGGGGCGTATACTCTGACGTCAAATCCACCGCGGTATACGCAAAAATGTGGGCGGGGCGTCCAGGTGGAACGACAGCGGTGAGGTTGCCATTGGCGTCATAGGCGAAGCTGATCTGACGACTGTCGGGCAGGGTTTGCGTGAGCATGCGCCCGGCGGCATCGTAGCCAAAAGCCACTGTACGGCTTAGCGGATCGGTGATCGTTGCCAGATCGTTATTGCTCGTGTAGGTGTAAGTGGTGAGGCGCGTCTCCGGTTCGCTGCCCTCCGTGATCGTGCTCAACCGACCGTGATTGTCGTAGGTGTAGCTGGTTGCCAGAAGACCACTCTCTTGCTCTTGAACTACCCGGCCCTGCGAATCAATCGTTATGAAGGTCAGACGCTTTTCCGGAGTCGTGTCAGCGAAGGTTCGACTGACGGTATTGTACGTCCGTGTGTAGAAGCGATTGTTGATTACCGTTGTCTGAGTGAGTGCGCCCAGGCTGAAGACGTTGCTGGTATCGGTAAGCATGGCCGTGCGTGTTGTTCCGATCGAAAGACTCAGGCTGTTGGGGGTGGTGATCGTTACCGAACTGGGCAGGTTCACCAGCATACCCCAGCGCGGATCAGACCCAAGCGTCACTGCGGTCAACGTGCCATCGGGAGACTGCGTGGTGGTAGTGCTGGCCGGGTTGCGTGTCTTCTTAACCAGTGTGCCATTTGGCCACGTGTTAGTACGATCTTGATCGCCATTGAATCGGCTGGTAACTTGATATGTGGTCGTTCGATTCAGGGCTGTGCTGAGCGTGACGGTGTACGATTGACCGGCATCGACGCGCTCCAGCGTCTTGACGCCGCCCGCTGGATCAGCGTCGCGGGTGAGCCGCCCCAGCGAATCGTAAGTGAACTGATAGGTATGGCCGCGCGCATCGGTCATGCTGGTGAGCAAGCCGCCGGAACTCGAGACGAGTTGAATGCTCTCGCTGGCCGGATTGATGAGGCTGGTCAGATAACCATTGGCATCGGTCGTTACAGTCGTTTGCGACCCATACGGGCCTACAATCGTAGTGGGCTGGCCGGAACCATTGCGCAGGATCGAGGTAACATTGCCGTCGACATCCGTCACCGACGTCAAATGAAACGCTCCATCATAAGCAAATTGGTATAGGACGGCGCCGGTTAAAGCGTCCAGCGTCTTCAAGTGCCGGCCTGATCCGGTAAAGATATAAATTTGGCTGGCATCTGCGCTGGGGAGGATGAGGTTACCCGCCGAGCCACTCGGCAGTAGCGGGGTCACGCGGCGCACCCGCTGATTGAACCAGTCGGCGATGTACAGACTGCCATCGGGGCCTTGCGCCAGCCCGATGGGTTCGTCGAGCTGCGCGCGGATCGCCAGGCCGCCGTCGCCGCTACGGCCGTGCGTTCCGTTCCCAGCGACGGTGTTAATGATCCCATCCGGCCCAACCTGGCGAACACGCCAATTGGTACGGTCTGCGATGTAGAGGGCACCATCCGATCCCACGGCGACATCTTCGGCAGAACCGAGTTGAGCCAGCGTCGCTGGACCGCCGTCCCCACCGTAGCCGCCGGTGCCGTTGCCTGCCACTGTGGTGATGATGCCATCCGGGCCTACCCGCCGCACCCGGTAATGTCCCCGATCCATGATGTATAAACCGCCATCGGGACCGACCGCAACCCGCCATGGCTGTGAGAGACACGCCAGAGTCGCAGGACCGCCATCGCCGTGGGTTCCACCGCAAGCACCGCCACCTGCTACCGTGGTGATGATGCCATCTGGCCCCACCCGCCGGACACGTGAGTTGTCTCGGTCAGCAATGTACAGGCTCCCGTCTGGTCCAAGCGCGACCCCATAAGGCCCATTGATCCGGGCCAGCGTAGCCGGGCCGCCATCGCCGCTGAAACCGTAGACGCCCGTTCCGACGACTGTGGTAATGATGCCGTTCGCGTCTACCCGGCGAACCCGGTTGTTACCCAGATCGGCAATGTAAAAGCTGCCGTCCGGAGCAACTGCGACGCTATGCGGTGTGTTGAGCGTGGCCGAGATAGCCGGGCCGCCATCGCCGCTGAAGCCGACGGCTCCGCCCGCCACCGTAGTGATGATGCCAGTCTCGTCCACCCGGCGGACACTGAAATGGTATGTTTCCGCGATGTACACACTGCCATCTGGCCCTACGGCGACGCTGTTTGGAACAGCGAGTTCGGCTTGCGTGGCTGGACCACCATCACCGATGCCTGCGCCGGGCACACTTCCGCCGCCAGCAAAGGTGCTGATGACGCCGGCCCCCAGCGACTCCGTGCTGCGTCGTGTGCCGTCTCCCAGGTAGAGTGTCTTGCTCTTGGGATCATAGACGTGGTGCACGTTCAGGCTCCAGCCCCCCAAACCTAAAACGCGAGCGTCCAAAGTACCGAGCAGGCCGGTCCAGTTTTGCCACAAGGTTACTTCCTGGCGCGCCGGGTTGGCAGTAAAGGGCACACCGGAGAGAGCCGCGAAGCCCTGGGCCAACTGGGCCGGTTGCTGATAAGTAGCACTATAAACGTAGCCGATCCGCGTGGTGATGCGCTGTTGGCCTTGCAGGGTTTGGCCGTAGGCGTCTTTGCCATCCCAGGTGAAGCGGGTCTGCTGACTCGGCGCGGCCGAGAATTGTTGGGTGTAGCGCTGTCCGGCAATGAAGACTTCCAACTCGATGCGCTTAAGGCCGGTGGGCACCGAGGTGCTGCTAAGCGGAATGTCGAGGGTGTAAGCCGCGATGCGGCCAGTCACACGATCGCTGCGATAGATCAAACTGAAGGGCGCGTTGCTGAGGCGCAGCTCTTCACCCAGGGTCTGGTTCTGGGCTTCGATGATCGAGCCGCCCTGGCAGCTAGAGCAATCCAGTGGAGGTTTAG
The DNA here is from genome assembly GCA_030834825.1 of Thermoflexales bacterium. Classification (GTDB taxonomy): domain Bacteria; phylum Chloroflexota; class Anaerolineae; order Fen-1058; family Fen-1058; genus Fen-1058. The sequence goes on along the minus strand of JAUQXC010000227.1, from coordinate 151 downwards.
GGTCCGGTTTTTGGCTGGGAGGTGCTGCGCCTGGCGGCGGGCCGTAGGGCCAGTTGCAATCCCACGGTGTAAAGTGGGTGATCGGCACCCGCCACAGACTCTGGCCCGGCTGATAGAGGCTCGCCAATTGTTGGCGTTCGGCCACGGTGAT
>JAUQXC010000226.1 GCA_030834825.1 Thermoflexales bacterium | reverse complement strand
TCAAGATTCATCCCGACTTACTGGAAGAGGTTGACGCTGAACGCTGCGTGTTGTCTGAATGCCGTGGCGCATGCTGCACGGGTGGTGCCTGGCTGGATGTGGAACAGCTCAAGACCATCGTGCCGCACGTCGCAGCGATTGCGGCCAATCTCCCGGCAGAGCGGCGCGATCCCAATGCGTGGTTCTCGGCGCCCGCGGCCGATGAGGATTCGCCCGCCGGTGCGCTGGTGGGAACGAATGTCGTAGACGATCCGCGACGTCCCGCCGAGACCTGCTGCGTCTTTCTGCGCCCCGATCGCTACTGCGCCCTGCAAGTAACTTCTGAACAGCTCGGGCTGGGCTACCCGGGCCTCAAGCCGTTGTTTTGCGCACTGTATCCGTTGCAAATTTACGACGACGAGATCGTCATCGATCACGCTACGTTGCAAGACTTTGGCGGCGCCGCCTGTCGACGAGCCTGCGCGCAAAAGCAGCCGTTGCATCGAGTGTTCAAAGAAGAATTGGTCCTGATCTTGGGCGAGGAAGGCTATCGCGAGCTGGAAAAGCTAACAAGTAACGAATAAAACAGGCAGCGTCCACGATCTTTGTTCGTCACACATCACGTATCACGCATTACAATTCATTTCATCTTGCGAACCTGCGGCCACTTGAAGAAGACCAACAACCCATATCCCAATGACAACAACGCGCCTGACGCCACCGCCAGCGGCGCGCCAATCATCGTCTCCATGAAACCGGCCTGCATGCCGCCCAGGCGCATCATCCCCTGAAAAACCAGCGAGTACACGCTCATGATCCGGCCACGCATGTGGTCTGGTGCAGTCACCTGAATCAGGGTGTTGGCTAAGGCATTTTGCAGGATGAACACCACACCGACGACGGGTAGCACCACCAGGGTTAATCCGAGCGACTGCGACAAGGCAAAGATCAACAGCGTGGCCGGGAAGAACAGATTGCCGATCGTGAGTAGCCGGCCGCGGCCACGATCACCGTATGTTCCTACGATCAGCGCGCCTGCCAGTGCCCCTAGGCCGAATGCGCCCATCATCAGGCCAAAAGTCACCGCTTCTGGATTCTGGCACGTCATCATTCGGCACGTGGCTGCCACGACCGGCTGGGCGCTATCCGCCAGGGTGGTGCCGGCAAAGATCGGCATCAACGTGATGAAGGGCATGGACAAGAAGGCAGAGACCGCCACCAGGCTCATGAGTACCATCAAGGCTGAGTTGCCCTGGAGGTAGCTCAACCCTTCTGAAAGATGTGCGCCCATCTTGGGTCTATGGGCCTGCCAGGGGTGGGGCGGCAGACGCATTAATAGCAGCCCGGCAATCACGGCCAGAAACGACAGCCCATTGACTAAAAACGCTGCCCCAAAGTCTAACGCCGCGATCAGCAACCCGGCCAAGACTGGCCCGATGGCCCGGCCCAAATTGAAGACGGCTGAATTCATGGCAATGCCGCTGCTGAGATCGGCGGGATCGCCCACCATTTCAATTACAAAGGCTTGGCGGGCGGGCACGTCGATGGCCGTGGCCGCGCTGGCGATAAACGTCAGGGCCAAGATGTGCCACATCTGCACCATCCCGCTCCAGGCCAGCGCGGCTAGCGCAAAGGCTTGCAGCATCATCACAATCTGTGTCAAGACAATGATCGTACGTTTGGGATAACGATCGGCCAGTGAACCTGCAATCAAGGCGAGGGGGATCAACGGAACCAAGGGCAGGAAACTATTGATTCCCAACCATAGGCCGTCCTCATTTTCGGGTACGCTGCGGATGATGAGTAGGGGCAGGGCCGTGGTCTGCATCCAGGTGCCGACGATGGACACCAACTGGCCGAAGAAGAACAAGCGGTAGTTGTGATGCCGCAGCGCGCGAAACGCTTTGGGGCCGCGATAGCCGGTTGGCACCGTCGCTACGCCCTGCGTCTCGATCGCTTCATTGTCAAGGCCTGGCAGTCCGTTGTTCATGTCTCTAATCGAACAAAAAAGGGAAGCGCCAGCTTCCCTTTTTGAGGCTCCGCAGCTAGGACTCGAACCTAGAACCCATCGGTTAACAGCCGATTGCTCTGCCGATTGAGCTACTGCGGAATGATATGAATATGTGGCAGTCGCGGGCGAGATTATACCAAAGGCAGGCAGGAGCGTCAAGCAAAAATAAACCTCCCGGCGGATTCGATCCGCCGGGAGGTTTTTCTCACTCTGCCAAATAATCCCTGAGTTTGCGGCTGCGATACGGATGGCGCAGCTTGCGCAGCGCCTTCGCCTCGATCTGGCGGATGCGCTCGCGCGTCACGCCGAAGAATTGTCCCACTTCTTCCAACGTATGGCCTTGCCCGTCGCGCAGGCCGAAGCGCATCTCCAGGACCTCACGCTCGCGATCGGACAGCGAATCCAAGATGGAATGGACCTGCTCTTTCAACAATTGATTGGAGGCGGCGTCGACCGGCCCCAGCACGCTCTCGTCTTCAATGAAATCGCCCAGCAAGCTGGATTCTTCCTGGCCCACCGGTGTCTCCAACGACATGGGTTCCTGGCTGACACGAATGATCCGGCGGACCTTGGCGGCGGCGCGCCGCATCCGTCGATCGATGTTGGGCTCAAGCGGTTGATTGGTGTTCCAGGCCGTTTGAATCGCCAGCGTATCGTCTTTGTCCAACATTCCCAACTCGACGGCGATCTCTTCTGACGACGGCTCGCGACCCAGTTCCTGCATCAGCTTGCGCTGCACGCGCAGCAGGCGATTGATGGTCTCGACCATGTGCACCGGAATGCGGATCGTGCGCGCCTGATCGGCAATGGCCCGGCTGATCGCCTGCCGGATCCACCAGGTGGCATACGTGCTGAACTTATAACCCTTGGTGTAATCGAACTTGTCCACGGCGCGCAACAATCCGATGTTGCCTTCCTGGATCAAATCGAGGAACGAGATGCCGCGTCCAATGTAGCGCTTGGCGACGCTGACGACCAGCCGCAGATTCGCGCGCACCAGGGCCTGCTTGGCGCGGATGGCCTGCGCCTCGATCTCATGCAGCGAGATGTTGAGGTGGCGGGTATCCGGCAGCGACTTGGCCAACGTCTTATCCTGCGGCAGATGCGCATCCTTCTTGTGCAGATGCGCCAGTAGCCAGTCCACGG
>JAUQXC010000225.1 GCA_030834825.1 Thermoflexales bacterium | reverse complement strand
ACGTGAAACGTAAGGAGAGTGGTTTCATGCTGACGTTGTGCGCATCACTTTTCTTCAACCCTCACCGGCGCATGCAGTGTCACGTAATCACCGCCGCTTTTCACCGGCACGCGTTCGACCGAGGCGGAATTATACCATCCGACGATCAGCGTTGCGGGGCCGCGATACGCAGGGTCAACGATTTTGATCCAGTGTTCATCGCTGACGATCTGGCCCGGCACCCACTGTACGGTCGGAGGCTGCGGCGGCGCATCCGCTTGTGCCACCAAATGTCCATCGGGCGCAAGGATTTGTGTGAAGACGGTGTACGGTGTCGTCAGCGGTTCGGTATTCGTCGCACGCCAATACAATGTTAGATCCAGTGGACGGGCCGCTGATAATGAATCGGGGTTCAGATCGTAGCCCAGCAATTCGGCAAAATCGCCAAACTGCGCCGTTTGAGTATGCTGCATGGACGGCGGATTAAACCTCAGCCGTAACTCATCCAACTGCAGCACTGTGAGCGTCACCCACTGATCCCCCTGCCCAACCTGCAACTCGATTGGCCCGCGCACCGGCGGATAATCGATCTGCAAGCGATCGATCACTGTTTCGCCCTCGACCCATTGCGCGATCGGGTACTCACGTTCCAACAGAGTCGATTCGATCTCATTCCATACCCGATGGGCCTGGGCCAGACGCAAACGCGGCGCGAAGTCCGGCACCTCGCCCGTTTTACGCCAGCGCAGCGTGACAGCGATCGGCATCGGCTGCCACGGCTTCTGCGGACTAACGGCATACGCCTCGAGTGTCAAACCGGATACGATGTGCATAGTCGTCGGAGTGAGCCATTTATACCCAGCGAGCGTGCGATAAGGATCGCTGGTGTCCAATTGACGCGACAACTCAACCGTGCCAACAACTTCATCCGCCAGCGTGCCCCGGATGTCGTATAACTGAGCCGTCACGGTGTATGTTCCCGGCGGCGTGCCTGGCGGAATCGGCAACACGTAATAATTTGTCGCCGGCTGAAGCGACAGCCAGCGATCGGTCGTGCGCCCCCCTTCATCCAACAGCCTCCCGTCGCGCGCACCCAGCGTATTTCCGCGCGCATCGCTCAAGCGCACCGAAGTGAGTGTTGGCTCAAAAACCTGAACTGACGGCAACCATGTCAGAGCAAAAGCCAGCGCGCCAGTCGTGCCCTGATCCACCAGATTCGAACACTGTGTAAGCATGCCGTCCGCTGAGGCCGCTTCCATTTCTGCTTCTCTTAATGGCGACGCTAGCTCATACTCGAACAGGTCGTAACCATGAAAAGCAGTCTGGGCTTTCAAACTACCCGCCAGTTCAAACAAGAACGGCCAATAACCACGTGGATCTTGTGTCGAAATCTTCCAATGCGGCAGCCACACCTGCTGCGCACTGCCGATCGCGTCCTGCAACTGCCGGAGCGCTTCCAGCTCGGTCGTGGCCGTGATCATCTTCGTTTGCGCCGGGCCGTGATCGTAGTAGTTCAGCGTGTAATCGTTAGCTTCGATCAAGATCACATCATCAGCCGCCGCGTTCTGCTTGAGGTACGCGGCCACGCCGCGCGCATCATCTTTGGCGAAAGTTGTGGCACTTGCTGCTTGACCACCCGCCACCAGCGCGACCAGCACCAGCGAAATTGCCACAGCGCCGATGAACCAGCGCCTGACCCGCGATCGCTTTTCTTCCACTGCGTGCGATGCGGACAGATTCGACAGGGCCGCACCTATCATCACGAATAATGGCACACTGTATGGCAGCGCATAACGCGGATGGAAAGAAGTTAACAACAGGGTCATCAAATAGGCCCCAGCTAGCGCTGTGCCAGCAAACGCGGTTACCCAGCGCGTGCTCTGTCGATTGGCTGTCCAAGCGCCGAGCAAAGCCACCGGCAAGATCAGCCACGCCAGCCACGGCAACACGATCCAGTCACTCTGTAAGCCGCGTGTACCTGAAAGCCATAAGGTCACCACTTGAGCGATAAAGGCCATTGCATCAGGCGACGTTTCTTGGGGTCTGATCAAGCTGCCAGGCGTCGTAAACACGATCAGTGTCCAGATCATGAGTGGCAGTGCGGCGAGAACTTGCCCGCCGATCCACTTGGCGTAGGTCACGAAGCGGGCGCGTCGCCGTAGCAAGACGAACAACACAAAGAGGTTGAGCGTAGCAACTAGTGGAATAGCAAAGTAGTGCGTCAGTAGCAGGCCGGCCTCACATAGCAGGAAGGCCCAAATTTCTCTCTGACCGCTGATGGCTGACCGCTGATGGCTAACCGCTGATGGCTGACCGCTAATCTCAAAGATACGCCATGCAAAATACAACGTCGCCGCGGCCAGTGCGAAAAACGCCGCATACATGCGTGCTTCTTGAGCGTAGACTACCAGAGCAGGCGCGTTGACCGCCAAGGCCAGCGCCCAAAGTCCGGCAGAAGTGCTATACGCTCGCTTCGCCAGATTGTACAGAAATGCCAACCCGATCATCATCCAGCAGACGGAGACGAAACGCAGGCTGAACTCACTCCAGCCGGTCACATTACCCCCCAGCACCACACTCACAAAGTACAACGGCGGATTGCGATCACCGGTGAGCAGCATCTGCCAAAAGTTAGCCAGGCCATGGCTGATGGTCTGCCACGTGAAGGCTTCGTCCCACCAGAAGCTCTGGCCCGCCAAATTCCACACGCGCAGGTCAAAGCCCAGCAACAACAAAATAAGAATCAACCTATAATGGCGCTTCATGATTTACGCTTTACGCGCCACCGATGGCGTAACTTGCTTGAATACATCCAGCGTTTGGGCGGCGATCCGATCCCAGGTGTACAACTTCGCGGCCTGATTTACGCTTGACTGCAAGCGATCGCGCAGCACCTCATCTTGCAGCACCCGCTGCACGGCAGTCGCTAACGCCTGCGGATCACGCGGCGGCACATACAGCACCGACTCCTCATGCTGCAAGCCCCCGATGGGCTGAGGCGGCTCCGTCGTCACGATCGCCCGCCCGTGCGCCATCGCTGCATGCAAACTACCACGGCGCAGCGAAGCGCCATCGACGTAGGGCAACACCAGCACGTCGCACGCCAGCAAAGCCCGTGAAACATCCGCCGGGCCAAGATAGCCGGTCGCAATCACACGGTCTTTCACACCCAGTGTTTCAACGAGCTGGTCAACCTGTGCCGCGTACTCGGCATTCGTCGGATCGCTCGAGCCGGTGCGGCCGCCGATCAAGAGCAGTTTAACCGGCAACCCACTCGCGCTCAAGGTTTTGAGTGCTTGCATCAAATCTGATCCACCCTTGCTCAGATTGAGAAAACCGAAGTAGCCGAGCAAAGATTCAGCGGGCCGCAGGCCCCAGCGGGCGCGCTCCGCGTCCCGATCAAACTCACTCAGCTTCGTCGGATCGATGTTACTGCCAATGGGAATTGTGTGAAGGCTGGAAATTGGAAATTGCAGGCTGGACAGACGAGCACGGTCTTCGTCGTTAGTGACGATGATCGCGTCGCTATGACGCGCCAGATACTCCACTACTTTCCGGCGCAGCGGTCCCGCCTTGGGGAAAAGATACGGCACGAGCAAATCATGGAACGTTGTCACGATAGGGACTTTGATTGCGCGCCGCGCCCACGCGCTCGGCAAGAAGTTCACACCGACGCGCATCGCATAAGCCGCCGGTTCATATTGAATGTTCAGAATTTCGAACTGTTGCCGCTTAGCGATCTCGGCAACCTCACCCCAGCATCTCATTCCCCACGAGCTGATCACACGCCGAACCGCGACCTCAGCTGCCTGCTTTTCACTGACCGCTGACGACTGATGACTGATCACTGACGTTACCACCTGCGCTTCGTGCCCGGCCGCGCTGAGCGCTCGCGCCAACTCCCGCGTGAAGTCGCCGACGCCGCCTTGCTGCGGTGGATATTCACCCGTGATCAGACCGATCTTCATTTCAGGCCCGTCCGTATCACTTGCCAATATACTTTCAGCCGCTGTGTGCGCAAGTCACGCTTACTACCCAGCAACCCCTTCACGCCTTCCAGTCCGATCTGCCAGAGATACGATCCCAGCAGGAACACGCGCAAGATTGCGGCCGGAAACGCGCCATGCCATTTACGGAAGTAGTGCACCTTGCTGGTCTGAAAATAGATGTGCCGCGCTGCCACGGCCTGCTCGCTGCTCTTGCCCACGTAGTGCACCACTTGCGCCTGGGGCAGATAAACAATCTGCCAGCCGGCCTCTTTCACACGCCGGCACAGATCGAGCTCTTCCGAGTACATGAAGAAGTTCTGCGCATCGTACGCACCCACCCGATCGAACACCTCACGGCGGAAGATCGTACACGCGCCGTTCAACCAATCGACTTCCTGCGTTGTGGTCGCTGGCACGTCGGCCATCGTGTAATGCGTCAGAACCCGTTTCGGCGCAAGGCCTTGTAGCCAGGTGCTTTCGAAGAAGGCCGTCACCAGCGTCGGGAATCTGCGTCGGGAAGACTGAATGGATCGATCGGGATTCAGCAGCTGCGGGCCGATCGCGCCGACGGCGGGATGCTCGTCGAGATAGGCCACCAATTGATCGAGCGCGTCGCCGAGCACTTCGGTGTCAGGATTGAGCACCATTACATAGCGACCCTGCGCCGCCGCGATCCCTTGATTGTTACCACCCGTAAAGCCGCGATTCTCGGCGTTGGCGATCACCGTGACCGACGGATACTTCGTGCGTACCAGCGCCACACTGTCATCCTGCGAGGCGTTATCCACGACGATGATCTCCAGCATGAAGTGATCCGCTCGGAGAGAAGCCAGACACCGATCGAGGAGTTCGCGCACGTTCCAGTTGAGGATCACAATCGACAGATCGATCATCGTCCATCAATAAGACGACGGGCTTGCGCCCGCCGTACCCATCCGTTGATCTCTTTTCGTTCGTTCTAACCCGTTTACGGGAGCACTGCACCGCACGCCCTATCCGCCGCCGTGCGGCGGGGGCGCGCTGGGCGTGTGTCCGTTTAATAGCTGCGCGCCACCACGTACTCGGCTACGGCCAGCATGGACTGGCGCGCCTCATTGTCCGGCAAATTCAGCAGTGTCTGCTGCGCCGCACGCACGTAACGGCGCGCCTCGTTCACCGCCCGATCAACCGCGCCCGAAGCCCGCACAGCCGCGACGATCGGCAGCACGACCTCATCACTGTGCTGACCGGTGCGCAGCAAATCATCCAGACGCTTATCGTGCGCTGGCGTATCCAGGTAGTCGATCACGGGCAGTGTCACAATCCCCTGCCGCAGATCGTTGGCGACCGGCTTGCCCACTTGTGACGCATCGCCAATGAAGTCCAGCACGTCGTCGATGATTTGAAAGGCAATCCCCAGATCGCGTCCATACTGGCTTAGGGCCAGAATTTCAGCTTCCGACGCGCCGATAAGTACGCCTGCGGCTTCGGTCGCCAGTTCGAACATGGAAGCGGTCTTGGCGTAGATGCGCTTGAAGTAATCTTCGCGAGTCTGACGCCGGGTCGCATCACCAAACAACTGCCGCAGTTCGCCGGACACGATCGTCATCAGCGTGCGCGCAAAAATTCGCATGACCCGGACGCTGTTGGTCTGCGCGGCCAAATCGGCGGCCAGCGCAAACATGTAATCGCCGGTCAGAATCGTGGCCCCCGGCGACCAGCGGGCATTCAAGGTGGGACTGCC
>JAUQXC010000224.1 GCA_030834825.1 Thermoflexales bacterium | reverse complement strand
CAGCAAGCGATATTGCGAGAGCGACAGCGCCGGATCGAGCACTGCGCCATTGACCCACACCTGCCGCTGGCTCTTGTTCAAGCGCAAACCTGGCTGGGCAATGCGCAGCATCTCCTGTGTGAGCGGCAGCGTCGCTTCCGCCCCAACGAACAACAAGCGTACGCTCAACGCTACCTGGATCTCATCGCCGTCTTGCAGCTGCATGCTGCCACGTACCGGCGCGCCGTTGATATACGTGCCGTTCTTGCTGCCCAAATCTTCCACATTGTAGCCGTCGTCGTCGCGCAGCACGCGAAAATGATGGCGGCTCACCTGCCGATCGGGCAGCACGATGTCGCAGTCCTCACCGCGCCCGATGACGAACTCCATTTTGTTCAACGGCCAACGCTTGCCAGCCAGTTGTCCTTCTTGGACCACCAGGATGGGTACGGCACTGTCTTGCATGAAATCCTCCACCATGTGGATGTCGGGCCAGCTTACTAGCTTGCCGCTTGCCTGCGTTCCTTGACAACCCCTTCGTTGTCAGTTATCCTCCTGCGCAAGGAGAAGAAAGAGCGATGCTGCGAACCGGCACCGTCTTACGATCACGCTATAAGATCATCCAACCCATCGGCCAGGGTGGCATGGGCGCCGTCTACGAAGGCCAGGATCTGGTGCTGGCCGGACGCACCTGCGCCATCAAGGAAGTGCGCCTCGATTCCGACATGACGTTGGAAGCCCGCCGTCAGGCGCAGGAACAATTCTACCGCGAAGCCAGCGTCCTGGCCCGGCTCGATCATCCCACCCTGCCCAAAGTCTCCGACTACTTCTCCGAAGCTGATCTCGATTACCTGGTCATGGACTACGTGCCCGGGCGCGATTTGAAAGACATCATGAATGAAGCGCGCCGCGCCGGAAAATTTCTGGATGAAACCGAGGTGCTCAACTGGACGGCCCAGCTATGCGACGCCCTCATCTATTTGCACAGCCAGGACCCGGCCATTCTACATCGCGATATCAAACCGTCCAACATCAAGCTCACGCCGGATGGCCGCATCAAACTCGTCGATTTTGGCTTGGTCAAGGTGATGGCCGACGATGATTCCAATCGCACGCTCACCGTCGTGCAGGGCCGCGGCACCGCCGCCTTCACTCCGCTGGAGCAATACGGCGGCGACACGGGCGGCACCGAAATTCGCAGCGATCTCTACTCGCTGGGCGCCACGGTCTACAATCTGCTGACCAATCAACCGCCGCTCGACGCCAAGCGCCGCTTTCTCAATCCCGGCGCGCTGCAAACTCCCCGCACCGTCAACCCGGCGATTTCGTACACCACCGAGCGCGCCATTCTCGCGGCCATCGCCATGCATCCCGATCAGCGCCCGACTTCAGTGGCCGAGTTTCGCGCGATGTTGTTCCCCACCGGGATCGTGCCTGCTCCAGTAGCTCACCACCCGATCACGCCACCGTACCCGACACTGCCCGAAGATTGGCCGTGGGCTGTGCAGCGCAATCGGGGTTTGATCGCCGCCGTCATCGGCTTCATTGCACTGGCGATCTTCGTCACCGTCGCAGTCGCTCCCAGCGAACCCTCTGCTGCGGCCAATGTCACACCCACACCCGTTACCACCCTAGTGCCGCGCTAATTCATCTTTGACGCAGCCAGTATGCCAATGGCAGTAGTCCACCCACTCCTACAAACAACAAGGCCGCCCAGCCACTGAGGATCGATCGGAACAGCTCACTGCCGGGCAATCCCAGGCTGAAATACACGTAACCGATCAGGCCGCCTAACGCGCACCACAAACCTGCGCGCAGTGCACGCGCCAGATCGTCGCGCCGCTGACGAGCGGCCCAATAACCGCCGCCGCCGATCGCAGCCACACCCATCAAAGCCAGAATCAATTCACCCCATTGCGCATTCTTTGTTTTGCGAGTGAAGAATACCTCCAGCGGCCCCAGCTGCGGCGTGGGCGTGGTTGTCGGCGTGAGCGTCGACGTAGGAGTAGCTGTGGGAATTCGTGTGGGGGTCGGGGTGGGCGTGGGCACGACGGTTGCCACGACTGCGCCCCCGCTCGCACTGATCGTGATCTCCAGCACTGTCGAACCCAGCGCCGGTTCGCTGTTGGCGCGAATCAACAGACGGCCCACCTTATCCAGCACGAATTCCGTGCGCGCCATACCATCTCGCGCCGTTGCTGCTTGAACCTTCGGGGTCGGATCGCCATCGTATTGGAAGATGAACTTCACGGGGGTGTCATCCGGCACCTGATGCCCGTTGCGATCCATAAGCGGTCCAGCGCGAATGACCGCTTTGTCGCCGACGCGCAAGGTCACCGGCGCCGGTGTCGGCTGACCCGGCACCGCCGCTTCACCCACCGCCAAGGGAATCGTCTGCGCCGGATCAGGCTCCGTTTGCACGGTAAGATCGTAATCCAGCGCCAAGATGTTTACCGGCGAGCGGCCCGGCAGCGTCTCCGCCGCCAACGCCTGCACGGCGGCCTCGACGTTGGTCGCCAGCTTGCCGTACAGTGCATAGAGCGCGGTGAACCGCTCGATCTGCTGTGTTGTGAAACCATGGGGCGGACCAAACATGAAACCGATCAGCCGCTTGCCCGCCAAAAGATCAGCGCGCTGCTCGATCAATAGTTGCACCGCATCGGACGCAGGACTATCCGGACTGATCGCTTGCTGTGCACAGATCACCCACTGCACGGCATTGAAGGTCGGCGCCAGATCCGGCGCGTTAGCGGCGAACGTGACAAAGGCTTTCAGTTCGCTATAGGTCGTGGTCGTGATATTGGCCGTCGGTAGGCCATAGCGCTGACTGAACGCGCGCGCCAGATCAGGCGGGTCCAGAGTCTGCACGAACGGACATGTCGGGCACGCTTGCACCCGGCGCGTATCGACGACGATCAGTAGCGTGTCCGCCGGGCCGGGTTGTTGCGGGGTGACTTGATCGGGTGGCCACAATAGTGTCACGGCATCCTGTGCGACCTTCGCCACCGCGGCTTCTCCCGTATTCATTTTGGCGCGGACCTCCGCGAGCGCCACCACAACTTGGGTCACATCATAGTTCGGATACAGGCGATACTTCAACCGCAGAATCCGCTGCACGGCGCTATCGACGCGCTGTTGAAAGGCCGGGTCGGTGGAATACTTTTGCCGGAAGGCCGCAATCACATCGTGAATGACTTGGGCATCATCGCCGGGGCGCAGGTTGTCCAGCAACAGCATATCGTTGCCTGCCTGAAATGCATCCAGCGCCGCCTGCGTCACCGAAATCGTCCCGCTGCTGGTCGTAGCCGAGTAATAGTCGCGCACGATGACCGCTCCCGGCGCATCACTGATGAGCAGGCCGCCTCGATCGCGCCAGGCTGTCACCTCGGGTTGCTCCAACAATGTTTTCAGGGCCGTGCCATCCAGGCTGAGTGGCGCCGTGCGCTCACGGATGTTGCCGTCAAAGCCACGATACCGGGCGTTCGTCGTCAGCAGCGCATCGGCCAGGGGCCGCCCCCCCTCGATCGGGTTGAGCATGAGCCGCTCAAACGGCGGCAGATCGATCTTCCGCAAATCGCCCAGCGACCGATCGATGGTGTACGAAGCATCGTTCAGACTGCCCTGCCCGGGGAAGTGCCTGGCCGTCACGGCCAGCCGTCCGGCCGAACCCGTTTGCAGGCCGCGCGCGTAAGCGTCGCCCATGACGCCCGTCCAGTACGGATCGCCGCCGAGGACATTCACACCGGGATCGAGTGCCGCTGTCGCAGGCTGAGTGCGCACATCCAATGAAGGACCCAACAGCAGGTTCACGCCGATGGCCGACAGTTCCTGTCCCACGATTTGACCGATAGCTTGCGCGTTGGCCGGATTCCACGTTGCGCCCAAGGCCATGTAACTGGGCGCCGGGGTCAAGTCAGCCAGGATTTCACTATGGGGCGGGCCATCGCCGTCCTGGCGCAACGCCATGAACAGCGGCAGAAAGGGCGCGGCGGTCGAGGTGCGGGTGGCACGCGCGAAGTTTTGCAAACGTGCGGTCAGGCCAGCCACCTGCACAATCGTATCCAGTTTGTTACTAATGTTGCCATTGCCGGTCGATAAGATCACCCCGCCCACTTGATCGTCACGAATCAGCGCGGCGATCTCGCTGCCAGGCGACACTTCCGTGCCTTGAAACCCGACGATGAACAGCTGCCCGACCTTGGCCTCAGGTGACAGTTTAGGCAACAACCCGGCGATGAACGCCTCTTCGCCGCCATCTTGGGCCAGCACGGGAACCGCTGCTTTCAGCAGAATGATGAGGATGGTTACAATGCGGAGCGCACGTTGCATGTCCGAAGTATAAAGCGTAATGCGTATTGCGTAAAGCGGAGAGAGGCTCTGGCGATCACAACAGTTCGATCACTCCGTCTGTCCCGATCGGATAACGTCGCCCGCACGATCGGCACGTCAGCGCTGCACCGGTGCGATCGAACGGAGTGCCGCACTTCGGGCAGCGCAGCAGTTCGCTGGGATTCAGACTTTCGAAGCTTTTGCGAAGCACCCCGTAGCGAAGCGGAGCAGGCGAAACTTCGGAAGTCTTGTTTTCATCCGGCTTGATCGACCACACCAGATCGTAATCGTATTGCCACACTTGCGTAGTAACGTCGATCTGGCCGAACGCTTGCAGTAGGCGCACGAACCCTTCGCGACTAAAGGTCTTGCCGAACAACAACCAGCGGCCGCTGCCCACCCGATTGGTCACCAGCAGCAGCCCGCCCGGTTTCAAGACACGCAGGCATTCGCGCAGCGCGTCACGCGTGTTGGGCATGAACTCGAACGCTTCCAGGCACGTCACCACATCGAAGGTGTCGTCGTCAAAGGGCAGCGGCACGGCGTGCTGCCACACCCACGTGACCCGATCGCGATAGTCACGCAGGTAGTCTGTCGCGGTGTGCAGCATCCGCCGGGCATTGTCCAACGCCACGATCTGTCCGCGGAACAGGGGCTGCCGGCACAACGCTAAGGGCAGGCGCGAGGTGCCGGTCGCCACATCGAGCACAATCGGATCGGGTGTGCCTTGCAAAGAAAGCGCCAGCGGCTCACCCAGATAACGCGCGTCATCCTCATCGGCATATTGCTTGATGTCGTTATAGCGATGTGCCACGAGGTTATATAACCACGCGACGGGACGTTTGCCCAGATACGTACCCTCGGCCCAGACGAGCTGCCAGTAGAGGAAGAGACCGATGAGTGCGAGGAGAAGAAGGATCAGCAGAAATGGCATGGATGACAAGTCATTCAGCGGATGCCCAGCGCGGCCACGAGCATTGTCAACATCAACCACCACTGCGCCTTGCGCGCGAAGTCCAAGCGAGGCATGACGGTAGCCAACAGTGCCTGTGCAGCGAGCAACGTGATCACAGCTACGACGGCGATCGGTTGTTGCAACCCGATGAGAACGACGACCATGACGATCTGCGGCAGCAACCAGCGGCGCGGCGCCGCCGCGTCCTGCGTTAGATCGAGCAGCGCCGCATAGGTGAACGAAAAGATCGCGGCCGACAACGCCGTCAGCAACGTCAATTGGCCGAACGCGGCGTGACCCAACGACCACGGTAGACCCACGGCGACGAAACCGTGCAGCCAGTTGATCGCTCGCCCATGCAGCCGCAAAATCAAGGCTATTTGCGTCAAGGCAAAAGCGGCTGAAGTTAAGGCCACGGCCTGCCAGCCGATGACGGCGCTCAACACCACGCCCAGTAGCAGGGCAAACAGCGCGCTCAGCAAGGGTGTGCCCACTTGATCGCGCCCGCCGGTCTGCCACCAGCTGCGCAGGCGTGCCAGACCATGCTGCGATCGATCAGCAGGCGAACCGCGCAGGGCCAGCGACGATCCGGCTCGCTCGACCGCAATATCATTCCAACTTGCGAAGAGCCGGCGCCAATCCGGTTCGACCAGCCCCCACCATTGCGTCGCCCATGCTCCATCGGCAATGATCACGGCCAGCGCAGCGATCAGCACATCACGGCCCGTCCACACAAACGCGCCCGAGCTAATGAGTCCACACAGCACAGCCCACAGAGGACTCAGCCACAGCGTACGCGCCCGTACGGGAATTTGGAAACGCAGGAATTGTCCGGTGTCAGTCGTCATGAGATTAAAGGCAGTTGTCAGTAGTCAGTAATCAGTGGTCAGTGGTCAGCGATCAGTTTGATTTCACGCAACCAATGCGCAGTGCGCCGAAATCCCTCGTCTAAAGAGCAGCGCGGCGACCAACCCAGCCGGCGTTGGGCCTTGGTCGTACTGTAAGTGCAACGGCCCAGTACGAAGCCCAGCAAGGCGCGTGATATAACCGGCGGGCGGCGCATGATCTTCGCCCCGATCTCCGCGCCGAAGGCCCCACACCACGTTAGCCACACAGGAAGCGATCGAGCCTGTTTGCCCGCCAGGGCTGCATAACGCCCGTAAAACTCGCGCCAGGGAATGTCCGCGTCACAGACGGTGAAGGCCTCACCGATCGCTTCGGCGCGCTGTGCGGCCAATAAATACGCATCGACGAGATTCTCGACGTACACAGGATGAGCCAGGCCTTGCCCGCCACCGATGAGCGAAGGCATTCCGCGTTGTGCCAGTTTGACCGGCGTAACGGTCCACGATCCGCCACGTGGGCCGTATACCTCGGCAGGCCGAATGACCGTGACCTCAAACCGATCGGTCATGGTGGCGAAGACGGCTCGTTCGCCTAATGACTTGGTTTCGCTGTACAGATAGACGTTTGAGTGCGGCCACGTCTCATCGACCACTCCCTCCAAGATCGGCCCATAGACCGCGATACTGCTGGTACCGATGAAACGCCGCACGCCCGCCGTACGCGCGGCTTCAGCCAGCTGCTGTGTAGCGACCACGTTGATGGCATACGCCGCTTCACGTCGATTGGGTTCGCCCAACCAGGCAGCTACGTGAAAGACAGCATCACAATCCGCCGTCGCTGCGGCAAACCGGTCGGGTTGCCGTAGATCGCCGCGCACCACCTCAACCCGATCGCGCAGGGCAGGAATCAACTTCCCCGGATCACGCACCAGTACACGAACCTGTGCGCCTTCAGCCAGCAGACGTTCCGCCAGATGGCTGCCGATAAAACCCGTAGCGCCGGTGACGAGCACTGCGCGCTTGTGCCAAAACGACATGAGATACGTCTGCTCCGTGATCACTTATACACTTGCGGATTCACGCAGTTGGGTAGCCGCTCACCCTTGAGGCCTGCGATCAAATTCGCGGCGGCCATCGTCGCCATCTTGTTGCGTGTCTGGAAACTGGCGCTGGCGATGTGTGGCGCGATGATGATGTTGTCCAAGGTCAACAAGGGATCATCGGGCTTGATCGGTTCAGGCTCGGTCACATCGAGCGCCGCATAGGCGATCGTGCCGTTAGCGAGTGCGCGATAGAGCGCCGCGGGATCGACGATGGGGCCGCGCGCCGTGTTGATCAGAATGCCCGATCGTTTCATCAACTTCAAGCGTGCATCATCCATTAAGTGATAGGTCTCTTTGGACAAGACAGTGTGCAGCGTGACAAAATCCGACTCGTGCAGCAGCGTGTTCAGGTCAACCGACTGGGCACCGTACTTCTGCTCGGCTTCGGGATAGCGTTGCGTATCATAATAAAGAACGCGCATGTCAAAGCCCTGCGCGCGCTTGGCCACGCCCTGCCCGATGCGACCGAAGCCGATGATGCCCAGCGTGGCGCCTGAAATATCGGGGCCGAGAAAATCGATCGGCCCCCACGTCTGCCACTTGCCGGCACGGGTGAACTTGTCACCCTCGACGATGCGGCGCGCCGCCGACATCAATAACGCCCAGGCAAAATCGGCGGTGGTATCGGTGAGCACGCCAGGGGTATTGCCCACGGGAATGCCGCGCGCCGTGGCCGCCGGGATGTCAATATTGTCGAAGCCCACCGCCATTTGGCTGATCACTTTGACCTGCGGGCCGCCGGCGTCCATCAAGTTGGCGTCAATTTTATCGGTCAGCAAACAGTATAGACCGGTCACGCCCCGAATTTTTTGCAGCAGCACCTCATAGGCGGGAGGCAGAGGGTCCTGCCACACTTCAATCTCATAATCGGGGGCGAGGCTTTGCACCATTTCCAGGCCTTTTTCAGGAATCCGGCGTGTCACAAAGATACGGGGTCGGGTCATGAGGCTCCTCGTGGATTAATGATGAAGATGAAAGGCTGAAGTATTCCGGCCGACTTCAGCCTTCCAAAGTAATCAATCCTCGTTCGATGGCGCGCATAATGGCTTCGGTGCGATTACTGGCTTCCAGCTTGGCGAGAATGGCACTGACGTGATACTTGACGGTGCGCTCATTGATATCCAGCCGCGCGGCGATTTGACGGTTGGGCAGTCCCTGCCCTAACAATCGCAATACATCCATCTCGCGCGGAGTCAGTTCGTCAATGCTCCCAGGCCGGGTCGCCACGGCGTCGCTCCTTAAAACAGGTCCACGTGCCACCGGACGATGTATTTGCATTATACCATCCCGCTACGCCGCCGGATGCGACTTCAACCGAAACGGATTGAAGTCGGTGTCGGTATCGTAATAGTCTTCGTGCTCGGCCTGCTTGAGGAAGGCGATGACCCGATAGGTGACGGGCGTCATGATCGCTTCGATGAAGACTTTGAAGATGTAGTTGCTGACGATCAGACTCAAGGCGATCTCCCACGGAAAGACGCCGAAGGCGCTGGCGATGGTCACAAACACGATCGAATCGATGCCCTCCCCGACCAGGGTGCTGCCTATAGTGCGCATCCACAAATGACGGCCCTGCATCGCCACCTTCATCTTGGCCAGTACAAATGAGTTGGAAAACTCCCCAATCAGATAAGCCACCAGGCTGGCAATGATAATGCCGCCGCTGGAGACACCGCCCAGGATGGCATCGTAAGCGCCATCACCTGCATAGCCCTGCCAGCTGGCTTCGCCGGGCAGCTGCCGAATCAACCCAAAAGTCGCGCTCATCAAGCCGGCCGCCGCAAAGCCCGTCCAGATCACGCGGCGCGAACGCCGATAGCCATATACCTCAGTCAGAATATCGCCGAAGATATAGGAGATGGGGAACAACAGTGTACCCGCGTCGAATGACAGACTTAAGCCTAAGACTGGCGGCAATCCCCAATCGATGATCTTGGCTGACGAAGCGATGTTGCTGATCAACACCACGGCCACGAACAACGCCATAATCAGGTCATAGTATTTGTAGCTTTTCATTTACCCTCCTACAAGAAGAAGCCACCCGGTTGACCGGGTGGCTTCTTCATTTTACCACTCAACTACATGCCGAGATTGCTCCGCCGCCTAGCGTGCGATGATCGGCAGGTAGACTTTGAAGTCACGGAAGACGACCAAGGCGCTGCCATAGACCTCGCCGGCAAAGGCATAGAACGTCACCGGCCCCGGCGTATCCGTAGTGAAGTGCGTCACGGCCTGGCCCTGGCTGTCAGTCACGCCCAGCCAGCCCACATTGATCTGACCGCGCACCTCACCGCCGGGCGATGAAGTCGTGTGGACATTGGCGTACAACCCGGAACTGAGCAGCGCATTCACGTGCGCCTGAGTTACCGTCAGCACACCGCTGAACATCGCACCGTTCGTCGTAGTGATGTATGACAAATTGTACAGCACGCCTCCATTGACGCCAGCCGTACCGGTGTGGATGTGGGCAGCCGTGACATTGCTGTTCAGACCCGACACCGAACCGTGATAGGTCAGGCGATTGGTCGCCGGATCGAACATGAAGTTCAAGGCGCCCGTGCCACTGCTAGCGACCGGTGGCACTTCGTTCGCGCCGCTCAAGATCGACGTGAGGTTGTGATCCAGAATCTGGCCGCGAATCTCACCACCTGGGTTAGCCGCTGTGTGAACATTGACGTACAGACCACCGCTGAGCAGCAGTGCTTCATCGGATGGAGACAGTGTGACGACACCTGAGAAAACTGTTCCACTGTAAGACAACGCCACAGCCACCGGGCCGGGCACTCCGGCTGCCCCACGATGGATATGAGCAGCGGAAATCGCGCCCGACAAACCGGACACATTGCCGTCATACGCTAGCTGGTTTGTAGCAGGATCATACGTGAAGTCCAGGTGACCCGTGCCGCTGGTTGTCGTCACCGGTGGCGTTTCATTGAGACCCGACAGATGGGCGTAGTAGAGCCCAGTAGTAAACGTTACGGGTACACCGGCCATAGGCACACTCATGAGATTGGTGACCGTGGCTGTAATGGTTGCTAAGTTCCCAACCAGTGGGTTGGAGGGTGTTGCCATTACAGTGACTACTTCCGGTTGAATGACGGGAACTGTGAAGGAAGCCTCACTGGTCATGAGTGTCGTATGCGGCACATCGACAGTGTAGTTAGCCGAGTTCACGACCACAGCAGGCGCCGTGTTCTCTATCGTCACGCGGAACGTAACGGTGATCGGCGGTGCGGCGACCAGAGCTCGCGAGTATTTCAACACGAGACCTGAAGTGATAGGCCCAGTGTAGTTGACACCCAACGTACCAGCGAAATTCTCCGCGCCAGAGACACCACCCGATTGGCTGAAGGTCGGCGACACATCGCCAAACGCGATCCAGTGAACGTCTGGCATAGACTGGTCGTAGAGATACTGAGCCTTTAGCTTTTGTGCATCATCTGACTTCTTGTGCAGATTCATTTGAATGGCAAAGAGGTAGTTCGTACCACAGGTTCCAAGGGAACCGGCGACGCGTCCGGCATCCGTGATGTTGACGGTATTGGTGATGGATAGATCACCGCCGAAACCGGTAATGAACCCGTTGGGCAATGCAGCCGTGGGAATCGGCGCAGTTAAGGCGCCGGCGGACAGTACGGCTGAAGTCGAGCTCGAACGCGGGAAGACGCCGCCATTGGTGGAGTACCCTAACGCACCCGCATTCGTTCCAGAAACAGCGGGATCGTCATAGAAAGTTAACAACGTGGGGCAACCAACATCGTTGAAGGCAAAAGCCAGATTATCGCCACGTGGGCTTGGCGCACCCAAGTTCACAAAGCCACCTAGCGGCGACTCGGCAGCCACAGCCGGGTTGGTCAAGCTGTCTGCCACAATGTAATTAGGCGCTTTGATCGTCCCTGACACTGTCATCGAGATGAGCACGGCATTCAGGCCTGAATCAAACGTTGCGGGGCCGGTCAATGAACCCGGTATATAGGTCAGGCCGGAAGGCAGCACGTCAGTCAAGATGTAGTTGTGCGCGATCGTATCAGGATTCTTGATCACGAGCGTGTATGTGACAACATCACCTGGCTGGGCTGTACTGGTCGAGGCTGTCTTAGAGACTTCATCCGCCACACGGTGAACCGTAATCGGCACTTGCCCGATATTACCGGGATTACCAGGATCGGTCCCCAAGGTGGCGACGCCATACCAGTTTTCGCCAGCGTCCATGAGCGGTTCGTTATACACAACCGTCAGCGTGTATGGCGTACCGCCAGCTACAGCAGTCGGACCAAGCAGAGTAACATTGCCCGCATCTGCCTTTGCTACTTGAGCAATCTCGAAGGTGTAAGGACTCGGTGGATTCGGTCCCGGATCGAAATTCTGGATCACGAAGAAGTAGGTGCCGCCTGTATTAGTGACGACATCCACGTGCTCCAAGACTGCCCCTGTCGCGCTTTGATCAACCAGCAAGTCAGACATGTTAGGGAAGCCATTACCATTGGTATCCTTCACCAGGAACAGATCCATATCGCTCGACGTTGATTCAATGATCCCCCCGTGCAGACGCACATCGTTAGTCGTCAGCGTAACTGTGATAATCCGCACACCGTCGTTTGGATTATCTAAGGCAGAGGCCAGGCCGCCGCTGCCCACATTCGAGTCGCCCGTCAGTACGTCGGTAGAGCGAATGGCCGGAATCAAACCTGCGATGCTGTGAGTCAGCGTGGTCACATCCTGCGAGATCAGGCTAAAATCTTGCGAACCAGAATCGCGCGGTGTTGTGATCTCAACTTCTTCCGGCAGCGAGCTCGCCGCCGGCCTAACCGCCACCGGGAAATGTGCCACCGGAACGGTCGAGCCGCCGTCAAGATTGACCTGCGCGAAATTCCACGTACCTAACGCCAAGCCGCTGGTGTCCACTGACACAGTAATCATTCGGCTGGCGCCCGCGCCCAGAGTGAACGTGGCAGGTGTGACCGTTACCGTCATGCCCGCGGAAGCGATCACCGACGCTGTATAATTAACCGTCGCTGTCACCACGCTGGTGAGGGTCCGCTGCCAACTGCACTTCTGCACACAGCTGCCATTGCCGAAGCTGGCCAGGTTCAACTTCTTCACATCGCCGCCAGTCGCTGGATTGGCGGCCACATAGTTAGCGTGAGTTTCATTCAATACAAAACCGGCGCGGCTGGCCACATTGAGATCGACGCGGCCGGCTCCCACGTCAAAGGGATCGGCCGGAGTCACGCCGTTATCTTTGACGACCGAGGTAGCGGCGGTGGTCATCAAAGCCGATTGGATCTCGGCCGGCGTCCAGGTAGGGTGCAACGCCGTCAGCAGCGCGCCCGCGCCTGCCACATGCGGGCTGGCCATGGAAGTACCCTGAATCACAGCGAATTCTTCCGGTGTCCGATAAGCGGCAAAAATCGCCACGCCTGGCGCAGCCACATGAGGTGCGATGATATCAGGCAGTGAGCGGTTCTGACCGCGTGAGCTGAAGGAGGCCAGCACATCGGCATAAGACGTATCGACATCCATGACCGTTGGAGAAATGGCAACCTGATGCCCGGTGCCTGCGGCCAGCCAAGCTTTCAGGGTGTTGCCATCGGTAGTAGTCAGATACACGGCCGGGATCGGCTGCTCGGAATCAGTGGCCAGGCCACCCGGCCCACCGCCCACTTGAACCTCAACCATGATCATACCGACCGCGCCACGCGCTTGAACATTGATACCTTTCTGAACACGACCGATAACGCCTCGATCGCAAACCACGATCATTCCCGTAAAAGCGCCATCGGGCGTGGCATTCTCGCAGAGCGGATCGTTATACGGTGCGGCACCGGCATAAACCACTGGACTGGAGCCCAGGCCGTTCGACATGCCACGTCCTGCAAGAGTTGCCAAAGGCGTAATACCACCTGTGGCACTGATGACAGAACTGAGGAATGCGCGATTGTGTGTAGTGGCTGCTACGGAAGTCAGCCACGGCACATCAGCGGGTGAACCGACCGTATCAGCCCCCGGCCCAGAATTGCCTGCCGAGTTCGCCACAAAGATGCCTGCATTACGCGCGTTCAAGAAACCCACACTGTCGAAGTCAGTCCAAGCATCAGGCGTGGGGCTCGGGCTGCCGATCGAGTAATTGATCACGTCGACACCGTCGATCACAGTTTGATCGATCGCCGCAGCCAAGGCAGATGAGGCACAGCAGGCGGCATAAGCAACAATGTTCGCGTGTGGCGCTACACCCGAGATCGTGCGGGTGAATACTGCACCTGATCCGCTTACCACGGTCGCGGTCACGACGTTCCCGGCCGTGGTGCTGGCGGTATGGCTGCCGTGCCCATCGGCATCTTCCGGTGTACTGGATAAAACCGGATAGTTCCAGGCGCCGATCAGTTTATCATTACAGAAACCGGGATTCGCCACGCAATAACCTACGTAAGTGCCTGCACCCCAAGGATTGGTATGGTTGTAACCATCACCGCCGATATCCGCAAACGAAGGATTATCGGAATTAATACCGGTGTCGATGATGCCCACAATCACGCCTTCGCCTTTGGTGGCCACCCCAGTAGCAGTACCGTCCCAAATGCCCTGTGCTCCGATCCAGACTGGACCGACATCAGTTTGCAGCTCCTGCTCATAGTCACGCTGGATAAAGACAACACTGGGCAGCTCTGCCACGACAGCGGCTTCGGCTGGCGTTAGATAGGCGGCGAATCCATTGTTAGTCGCATAATACTGATAAACGACTTCAATGGAGCGATTCAAGGCCTTTTCAACTGAGGCAATCGCTTGGACCCGTTTGCCGGCCAAATAGTTGGTGTAGGCTCGGGCAGCAGGACTATTGACGTTGAGTTTGCGTTCGCCGGTGACTTGGGGACTGGTGGCCCGCAATTCCTGGATTCCACCTGCATAGGCCGCCAACGGCGGATCCATCAGGCGAATCATATAAATGGCCGGCTCACTTGAAACCTCAACTTCCGAAATGTCCATAACCTGGAGATCAGGTTTCTGGTCTTTGATCTTGGCCACCACTGGGGTGTCGGACTTTGTTGTCTGGTTAATGGCCCCCGCAGCGGTGACGGATTCACCAGCTGGAATAGTCGCGCCGACCGGGAAAACGCCTAACCCCAGGACAAGCGCCAGCACGACCATGATGTTCAACATCACTTGTTTGTTGCGAAACATCTGAATTCCCTCCCTTGATAGATTAGAAGTCTACAACAACTAGCCGAAGGACTGAGTGGACTACAAACAGACTTTCTTCGCCTCCTTTCCTCATCGAACCAGCCACATAGGAACACACCGCTCAAGCGTCAATCAGGCACAGTGACGCCACCAACTACTACCAAATTAATCGAGCAACAGCACACAGCCTAATAGGCATCGCTAAGCGGCTTATTGGTTGTGAGCCGAACACAAGACCACTGAAGAAAGGTAATTGTGGACTGTGTTGTGGGAAGTAACCTTAGGCAGGTTCAAGTGACTGATCGAGAACCACCAGAAAGCCTGGGCACCTGCAGGTTGGCGCATGCCTAGTCCTTCCTTTTTGGATTGTGGATATGAAATTGGCGAACCGTACTGCTTGGGGAAAGTGGTTTCAAACGCAGAAAATAGCTATCATATTCTGTCTCCTCCTTATATGCTCCCTGGCTGAAAACAGATTAACGGGCTAGGTTAAGCTGCGGGGGTGGCCCAAGTTTGCAGATAGCAGATGCTTCGTATAGCACGCAGCGTTTACCAGCAAGCTCCACAAGCCGAGATAAGCATCTCATATTAACCTCTGCCTGTCAAGAAAAGTAACTTGAGGGTGAAGTTGTGGTGTTGACGTCGATTAGCTACGCACTGGATCGTCGGGTGGATGTACCGGGGGAGACTGCCGCTGTGAACGGGGCTGTTCCCACAAACGGCAGAAAGCGCACAGTCCGGCAATAGTCGCGGTGGGTTGACCGCACCGTTCGCAGGTGCGCAGCGCGGGTGCTTCTTCTTCCGGCAACGTCAAGAGGCCGCGTTCGCGCGCCTTCAAGAAGCCCGCGTAGAATTGCAGCTTCGTGCCGGGATGTTTATCTTCTAATTCATGCAGTGTTAGCTTGTGCTGCAAGGTACTGGCATTCACCGCGAAGGGACATTCGTCGTAAATGTACGCGATGCCGCGCAGCAAGGCATACGCCGCCATCTCACGCTCGTAGAAACGACACAAGGGTTTGGCCTTACGGGCAAAGCCAGGCCGATCGGCTGGCAACACTGGCGACTGGCGTACCAGCGCTTCGACCTGCCAGTTGAGCACATTGCTCCACAATACCGAGGCTTCATCGTCGAGATTGTGGCCGGTCACCAACACGTCGTAGCCCAGTTCATAGGCGAGGCGATTCATCTCGTGCCGTTTGATCAAGCCGCAAACCGAACAGGGGCGTGCGCTGCCCCGATCAGTCCGTCGCGCCACTTCGGGAATCGATTCACCGTAGATGGCTTTCATATCAACCGTGTGCAGCACCGCCTCCGGCCAGAAA
>JAUQXC010000223.1 GCA_030834825.1 Thermoflexales bacterium | reverse complement strand
AAAATCTCGACAAACCTCAGCGACACTGTTCACAAAATCGAACACAGCGGGCGCATCCAAGTGATAGAGGATGCCCAAACACAGCACAATGTCGAATTCTCCATATTTTTCCTTCTTGAGGTTTCGCACATCATCCTGCACAAATTCCACGTTAGGCAGGGAGGCCTCTTGCTTATTGCGATTTGCCTGCTCGAGCCATACCTTTCTACCTTCAATGCCAAGGACCTGGGCTCCTCGCCTCGCCAGTTCAATGGAGTAGTGACCGTGCGCGCAAGCCAGGTCCAAGATGCGAAGCCCAGCGAGGGGTCGATGCGCGAGATCACAGACCACCTGAGTCACTCGTCTATAGAGGGGGCTACCATCGAGTAAAATTTCAGGTAAGTGCATAATGATGTTCTCCTTGGCTTTCATCAGATTAGAAGCAATCCGGTCCCCGCTTTAGGCCAGATAGTCCGCCACCAGGTTGGGACGAATTGTTTTTGGTATAGAACCGATCTCATTATCGGCGAGCGAATTACTTTTACGCACACAAAGCACTGGTGCTATAAATCATTTGCAAGAACTCTGCATACTGCTGCGCGACCACGCGCACGTCACACACCGTAGCGATATATTGTCGTCCAGCACGGCTTAGCCTCTGGCGCAATTTTGGTGAAGCAAGCAGGTCACGCAGCACGTGCGCTAAATCATCAGCGCCATCATCTAATCCCATCTTCAGGCACACCTCGTCTGGCAATTCTGCATACCAGCCAGTAGCCCGCACCACCAGCGGGCGTCCCAACGACAAAGTGCGCAGGGCAGTGCCTGAGGTCTCGCCAATGGTTGGCCGGCGCAGATTGATAATCATATCACAGCAGGCCATGGCCTGGTGCAGGCGCTCCAGCGGGTCGAGGCGTCCCAAAAAACGAACGTGATCAGAGAGATTCAGGTCATGAATGAGATCAGTCAGGCCGTAGTCCCACGGGCGATCCCCAATAAACACCAGCAGCACCTGCGGCCACTCCCCTGCCAGCTGAGCCACAGCCTGCAACACCAGTGCAGGTTCCTTCGTCGGATCGATGGTCCCAGCCACACCGATGATCAACGCCTCCGGTGGCAGATCAAACTCCAGGCGCTGCTCCACCATCTCGTATAGCGGCGCCAGCGGCATAAGTTCTGGAATAACAGTGATAGGACTCGGCAGCCAAGCGCGGCTGAGCTGACGCCGGGCCGTGGTCTGCTCAATCACTAAGCGTGCCGCCCGGCTATGCACGATCAGACCCAGGTTGTTATCGACGATGCGCCCGATCAACGGTGAGGCCAGCAGCTGTTCTCGATCGGTTTCCTGTGCCCAGCGCTGAGCGACTTCATCATTCACGTAACCTTGCTCATACATCAGTTCGCGTCGGAAATATGAAAAGGAAATGTTACGCAGGCCATGATGCAGAAAGGGTTCATGCAAGACCACGACACCGGGCAAACGCCGCAACATATCAAACGCACTCGCATGATGATTGCTATTACCAATTTGATATAAGCGCAGATCGTATTCAGCGTAGTCGCGCAGCAGCATCGGCACGGGTCGTACATCAAAGCGCGCGGCGATGAGTGGGTTGCTAGGTGTGCCACAATCGCTGTACACCGTGACGTCCACGTGTTCGGCCAGCGCAGGTAACAGCGTTTCGCTATAATCTGACAGGCCGTTAGGCATCGGATTGAGTGGGGTGACCAAGGCAATAGATAAGCGCGGCTTAACGATTAAGCGTGACATGTGAATCAACAAGTGATGTAGCCGCGGCCGCATAACGACGCGCCACGTGCGCAGGATCATGCAGTTCTGCCACGTAGCGGCGTGCTGCCTCGGCCATGTCCCAGCGCTGTTGCGGCTGGTCGTGTAAGGTACGCAAGGCCTGACTCAATGCCAGGGTGGGATCAGAATCATCAGGCGCCAGTTTGATACAGGCGGCGTCAGGCAGCTCATTGAAGGCGCCTACGGCATTAACAATAGCTGGGGTGCCCGCGGCCATTACGCGCAGCGTGGAAGACGGTGTTTCCCCCCAGTAAGGAGCACGCAAGCTAATCGCCACATCAGCAGCCGCGAGCCAGACATTGACTATCGCCAGATCTTCGACAAAATCCAGCTGACTGACGTATGCGCCTAGGCCACGCCGCTCAACCTCGAGGTAAAGACGGAATTCGGAATTCTCACCACCAATAAATACCGCTTGCAGATCAAGACCAGTAGTAACCAGCTGGCGCACTGCGTCCAATATAACCAGCGGCTGTTTGCTTTCATTCAACACACCAAACACAACGATCAGGTACTTCTCTTCGGCTACGGCGAGCTGACGTTTGGCTTCCACTTTCGAACTCAGCGGTGGCAGCGGAATGGGCATCGGCACCTGCATCACTTTGGCCGCCGGGCAACGTGCACTCAACAGGTTCAAGCCATGGCGGCTGTGAACGATCACGCCGGGACTGCGCGCTGCCAGCCACTCGCTCAGGAGATATTGCGGATAGGCAACCTCCCCCACTTCTCCCTGCAGGTAATGTCGTCCAAAATCGGTTCCCTCTAAACCATAAGTGAAACTCAAGGCGCGCCAATACCAGGCCGGGGAGCCTGCCTGAATCTGCCGGATGAAGAAGAAATGCAACGACAGATCATGCAAAACGAGCAATCCAGGGCAGGTCAGCAGATAAGGTGCCATGAAATCATGCGCCGGACTATTACCCATTTGATAGATGATGAGATCAAAATGATCGGCTCGGGCAGGCAGCTGTGTGATCGACAGATAAGGCCATTCCGCATTCGCTGGCGCAAACGCCAGGTCGGCGGCAGCTGTAAACACCTCTACTTGACCAGCAGCGCGGAACAAATGAGGCAACAAGTCACGACTGTAATCGGCCACCCCGGTCGTGCGCGGATCGAGTGGCGTCGCCACCGCCAGGCGCATCAAGATCCTCCGTCACGATCCTGCTGTGTCAGAGTCTTTGCCAGGTAACGCTGCCGAATATCTACTTCTGCCAGCGTGCGGGCCAACATCGTCAGATCACGATCTTGCTCAATTAAGCGCACTTCGTATTCCTGTAGGCGCACTTCGTATTCCTGTACGCGCATTTCGAGCGCCTGTAATTGAGCAACCAGTTGAGCATTGATTTGATTCTGCTGCACAATAACGTGCCGCACTCCCCAACGGGCTGCGCTGTTGTAGGCTACATTCCGCAGCCAGCCGATCAACGGTCCGAACACTGGTATCGAGGAATGGAAATGATATTCTTCCAGTAGCGGTGTTGCGGAATTATTCACTTTTTCGCTCATGACACTTCACCTCAAACTGCTTGGCATGTCAGGCGGCGTGGAGACTCATAGCACTGCTCCAACAAAAGGCCATCCGCCAAAACTCGTCTAGATTCTGTAGCCGCATAAAGTCCTCTTGTCCCTTAGCCGGCTAATGCCAGATTGTGCTAAAAGCCTCCAGAATGGAGGCTACTTGATACTCCAATGACCCGGCAGCAGAACCAAGCCATCACGTTGTCGTGCGAACTTGTCCTGAACCTCAAAGCGGCCAGCTTTGTGCCAGTGATCATACGGCTCTGTGATGTGCCGATTATACACGGCGACGGTCAAATCGTAAGTGCCGGTTAG
Organism: Thermoflexales bacterium; assembly: GCA_030834825.1. GTDB lineage: Bacteria > Chloroflexota > Anaerolineae > Fen-1058 > Fen-1058 > Fen-1058. The sequence continues at coordinate 602 of JAUQXC010000223.1, read as the reverse complement.
CAACGGCAGCGATTCAAAAATATAGTCGACTTGTCCCGCACCTGTTACACTAACAGCCTGCCCATCTTCAACACAGTTAGGGCTGGCCACAACCGCACCGTTGGCCGCATAAATAGCAAAGCCAAAGGCCGGGTCTTGCAGGCGCTGCTGTGCTGTATACCATAAGCGCAGGGTCATTGGTTCGCCGGTGGTGAACGCTTGAGTCGGGCAACCTGTTCCGTCTAACAATTCAAACTTCTCGATACGAATCTCGCCTGAACCCCAACGCTGGGTCTGTGTTCCAGCAGCGTCTTCTGAAGTGAGCCAGCCATTTTTGCCACCGCCACGCAGTTTAACGTAGTGTGGAATCACTTCATCGGCTCGACCATCACCACAAATTCGGCCCTCGTCCAACCAAATGGCACGTTGGCAGAAGCGTGCGATAGTGCCCAAATCATGGGAGACGATTAAGATCGTCACGTTGCGCTCTTGAAGATGGGCAATACGCCGGAAGCATTTCGTCTGAAAGGCCTGATCGCCCACAGCCAACACTTCATCAACCAACAAGATTTCCGGATCGACATGCGCTGACACAGAGAAGGCCAGCCGCATATACATGCCAG
>JAUQXC010000021.1 GCA_030834825.1 Thermoflexales bacterium | reverse complement strand
GATACTTCTCGCAACCGTCTTTCCGTGTATAGACAGCGCGCGGCGCACCATGCCGATCGGGAAGAATAAGGTTCGGCATGCAACAAGAACTCGTCCGCGCAAACAACTCCCGCTTCAGCCGCCCACTTCACAGCTCGCTCGAGCGGGATGTGTTCGGGTCGAAAACTATAGTCATAGAGCAGGAAAAGGGGGGCCAGCCAGCGGGCCGGTCCTTCTCCCGGCCAAAGCACATATGGGTCTTCAGGCGTTAACACGCCATAGTTACGACAGATAGCCACCAAGCGGCGGTATTTTGCTTCACCCCGCAGTCCCTTGCGATCCGAGGGCAGGGTCCACAAATCATGATTGCCAGGCACCCACAGCAAGCGTTGAAACCGCCGTGTCAAGATCGATAGCGCATAATGGAGATGTTCTTCCGTTTCACCGATATCGCCACCCAAGATCAGCCAGTCTTCAGCGTATGGAGGTAAGGCGGCTAACGCCTGCCGATTGATTTCGTTGTTCAGATGCAAATCGCTAATGGCGTACAGTTTCATGGGTCGCAGTCGAATAAAATCAGCACAGGGTAATTGAGTTTTGTGGGCAGGCGTCGAGGCAAGCGCGGCAGTCACGCGGGCTGTCGCAAGCCTTTACCCTAGTCTGGCAGGAGCCATGCGCCGTTACACGCCGCCGCAGCACCATCACCTCTTTACTTTCCATGTCTTTTTGCTTTCTAACCGAGTGTTTTCAGGTCGGCTGTCAGTGAGCGGCTTCTTCCATCTGCTTGCGCAAGCTGAGGGGGCGCATGTCAGTCCACACCTCTTTGATGTAAGCCAGACACTCTGCCTTGAGGCCACTCCTCCCTGCCTCTCGCCAACCAAGCGGGATCTCGCGCTCAGCCGGCCAGATGGAATACTGCGCCTCATGGTTCACGACTACTTTGTAGATGGTCCGGTCTTCTTGTTCCTCCTGATGCATCCTTACCTCCATAAGGTATAGTTTGTTCAAACTCGCAAGGTGGTTGTGGGACGTTTCAACCCATAGTTCACGACGGCGGCAAGTACCCCGCTGTAGATCATATGGATGAAGAAAGATATGACGAACCATTGCCACGTCTCGTCAACGCTCCAGGTGGACCTCATGACGATTGGCGCCGCCGCCAAAAGCGGTTGGCTGGCAACTGCGACATAGATCAGACTGAACAGGGTGCGCTTCGTCGCATCGGTATGAAACGCACGAATCCGAGACACCGCTAGGCCGAAGCCAGCGCCCAATCCCAAACCGATCACATAGCGGATGACCACACCCAGCAAAACGTCGCCGGTCAGATATAAGCCCAGATTGGAAAAAAAGCCGGCGGCAGTGATGCCGCTCACGTAATAAGTGAAGTACGCGGGGTAGCCCAACACGAGAGCCGTTCCGACTTGAACAAGATCTAACACCAGGGTGCCCGCCAGCCCGCCCAACAGCCCTAACGCAATTCCTCGCCGGAGCGTGACGTTGCCGGTTTGACGCCGAACTTGTGAATCATGCGAAAGTTCTACGAACATATCTTTCCTTATCGCATTGTGAGATGCATTCATCCGCTTGATGCACGATCGGTCATGGCGACCAACGACAGGCACACAGGTGGCACTCCTCACGATGAAGCCAGGCGGAACACACCGTAAAAACGCTGGCCTCGTCGCTGTAAGTCAAAACGGAATTGGCTTCCCTTAATCGGTGGCAACGGTTGCGGCTGAACTGCTTAACGCCGGCGTGGTCGGCTCTTCGGCGGCCACGTCTGGCAGCTCATCTTCTACCAACCGCAAGCGCGGGTATAAGTAGCTCACCACGGTGACACCGATAACCAGCAATCCCATGCTGATGATTAACAAGCCGACTCCGCGCCCCTGCCCCACCCCAATAACCTGCCCAATACTCCCCGCCAGCGGCCCTTTGACCGCAAGCAAGGGCTCGAATACTTTATCAGCCAATGGACCCGCCACCAGATAGGCGATAGGGGCAGTGGCCAGCAGAATCGCTCGTCGAATCGCAAATACCCGGCCCTGAACGTCCGGGGCCACCTTGTTCTGCCAAATCACCTGATAGGAACCGGAGACAATAGGCAAACAGGACAAGCACAGAAAAGTACTAAGCGTAATAAACGGCACAGAAGGCTGAAGGCCAATCAGTGCGGCAAACAGGCCCAGCAGGAGTGTGGCCCCGATCACCGTGTTGATGCAGCGCTTGGTTCCGCCCCACACACTCATCACCACCCCTCCCGCCAGGTAACCAACGCCGCTGATCGAAAGCACTACACCCAATGTCGCCGACGAATTAAAAGACAAGACTAGCGGGGTGACCAACACATTGATCATTTCCAAGAAGAAGTTGACGATCGAAAAAGAAATCATCAAGGCGAACAGACCGGCACGGGCCGAGATATAGGTCCAGCCAAAAATCGCCTCACGGAGTAACGAGCCTTTGCCCGCCAAGCCCTCCGCCGTTACCCGAGGTGGAGGAATGTGGACGACTGACAGGGTAAAGATGGCGACGAGAAAAGTGATAAAGTCAATCAGCAGCACGCCCTGAAGTCCGATGGCGCCGATCAGGGCCCCCGCGATGAGCGGTGAAATGAGGACTTGACCGGCCTGCATAATTTGCAGTAGCCCGCTGGCACGGCCAAAGTGCTTGGGGGGAACCATCTGCGTCGTTGCAGCCGTCAGGGCTGACCAATGCAGGGCACTAAAAGTTCCACTCACGAACACCGCCAGATAGATCTGCCAGGTTTCTAAGCGGCCAGCCCAGATCAGCAAAATGATAGCGAGCGTGCTCAGGCCGGACCCCGTGTCGCTGATAATCAGCGTCCGTTGGCGATCCCAGCGATCCACCAGCGCGCCCGCCACTGGCCCGAATACCACTCCGGGCAGTGTAAAGAACATCGAGATGAGCGCGAACTGCGTAATGGAGCCGGTTGTCTGATAGACCCAGACACCTAAGGTGAAACTTGATAGGCCGGAGCCAATGAATGAGATCACTTGTCCGGACCAGACCAGGGCAAAAGTCCGCATACCACCCTGCGCAATCCGTTGCACTGCCGAGATCATAGTTCATTCCTTGTAGGAGAGGTTATCTGAATCACCGCTTTTACCATTTGTCAATCAAGCGCCGTAATCCACCTAGCGGCTGTTCTGGATCCTCCACCAAACCCGCCAACAATGTTTGAAAGCCGCTCAGCATTTGCTCGATCAATCTGGATTCAAAACGCCGCTGTGGATAGGTCATAAACAGGGTCAGCTCGGGACCTGGGTCAACTATGATATCAAGAGGATAAGACCACCGATCGATTAAGCGGTAATCCTCGACCTGCAGGCTGTGATCCGCTATCGATAAAAACGTTTTTGCCGGATAATTCTGAAAACGCAAAGAACTTTCAAATAGAGGTTGATCGGCTGGCCTCGAACTCCATGCCTGGACAGATGATAAGGGGCTATATCCATACTGCATCATTTCAACTTGTTGATCTTGAAGTGACTTGAGCCAGGAGAGCACTGGCTGCTCAAGAGAGACGTGAACACGCAGCGGCAGGGTATTAACAAACATCCCGACCATGGCTTCCACTTCAGTAAGCAACGCAGGGCGTCCTGCCAGCGTGACCCCCAACGCCACATCGTCCTGCCCGCTGAAACTACTCAACAGCAGTGCCCAGGCTCCTTGAACACAGGTATTCAAAGTCAGGCCAGAGCGATGTGCAAATGCTTGCAACTGTGCTGTCAATTGTGCTGAGAGTCGAACTTGCTGCTCTGCATATTCCGCTGGGCCTGATGGCGCAGGTGACCGATCTGGTCTACCCCAGGGAACAGGCCCTTTAAAGTTCTGGAGCGCCGTTGACCAGAACGCCTCAGCGCCCGTGACATCTTGCTGCTGCAGCCAGGCGATAAACTCACGGTAGGGACGCGCCTGCGACAGATTGAAGCCTTGCCCTTGCCGGAAGGCTTCATAAAAAGTTAGGACCTCGGTCAATAACGGTGTCATCGACCATCCGTCTAACAAGAGGTGACTGTGGGTCCATACAAAGTGAAAGGTCGCCGCCGCAGTTTGGATAAGCACAAAGCGCATCAGGGGAGCCTGCCGCACGTCAAAACCTTGCCGCTGATCTTGCTGAAGAAGAAGCTCCAATTGTTTCTGCTGGGCTTCCGGAGACAGCGCACGCCAGTCGCGCTGCTCCCAAGTCAACTTCACGTCCCGTTGAACAATTTGCACCGGGTCCTGTAAATCTTCCACCACAAAGGCTGTACGTAGAATCGAGTGGCGATCGATCACCTGCTGCCAGGCCTGTTGGAAGGCAGCGCTATCTAGCGTGCCCCCAAAAATGAAATGCCACTGCACCGAATAAAGGCCGGCTTGCGGCTGGTCCAAGATGTATTTGAGCATCTCTTGTTGTCCAGGCGACAGCGGGTAGATATCCTCCAGCTGCGGAAAGGCCTGTAACAGTCGATCAAGAGCCGCTGGATCAAGAGAAGTGAGAGGAAAGTCGTCAGGAGTATATCCCTGAGATTTGATCTTGCGACAATGATCGCTCAACGTCTGCAGCGCCTCCCTGAAACCCCGGGCTAATCGCATCATTGTTTCCTGATCGTGAAGGCGCGGGTTATAGGTCCAGTCAATCTGCAACCGCCCAGTCATAACGCTGGCGTTTACTTCAATCAAATAACGCCGGCTCGCCGCCCCGGCGTGAGCGGGACCACTTGACTCCAACGCCGGGCGGTACAACGCCGAGTCTGAAATAAGCTGATCGAATTGTCCCAAGTAATTGAAACTCACCTCGGCCTGAGGCAGCGCGCTCAGTTTTTCGGCCAGCCTAACATCGCCGTTCAGATAGCGCAGCAGCCCATAGCCGAGTCCGTGCTGCGGGATGTGGCGTAACTGCCGCTTAACCGCTTGGAGCGCCTCACCCGCTTGCGTGGCCGTTTCCAACTTCAGCACTACGGGAAAGATGGTCGTGAACCAGCCCACGGTACGTGACAGGTCGGTCGCTTCTGCAATCTCCTCGCGACCATGCCCTTCTAGATCGATCAGCAAGAAAGGCGAACCTGTCCATGACGCAAAGGCCTGGGCAAGCGCTGTAAGCAATACGTCATTGATTTGCGTCCGATAGACGCTGGGCACTTCTTGCAATAGAGCACGGGTTTCTTCGGCGCTAAGCCATTCGGAGAGTGTGCATGCCGAGGCCTCTATGTTTTGGTCGTGGCCTGTCACATGATCGATGGGCAGAGGCGTGACGCGTGACCATGGCTCTGCCAACCAATAGTTTATGGCCTGCCGGACAACCGGCGACTGAGCATACTCAACCAGCCGCTCCGCCCACTGCTTGAAAGAGGTCGTCTTAGCGGGTAGGGCAATGGGCTGACCCTGACTAAGCTGTAAATAAGCTGTCTGGAGATCCTCCAACAAAATGCGCCAGGAGACGCCATCCACAGCAAGGTGGTGAATGACAATCAGCAGGCGGCTCGGCTCCTGAGCACCAAGATCGAAATGGGTTACCCGCCAGAGCGGTCCCTGCGTCAGATTCAGACTCGCTTGCACGCTCACGGCGGCAGACTCGATAGCCAAGATCTGCTCGGGCCGGGATAATCCGGCCAAATCCACGTAACTAAAAGGCGCGGCCTCACTGGCCAGAGGCGCAGCAAGTTGCTGCCAGCCTGAAGAGTGTTGAATAAAGCGCAAGCGTAGCGCATCATGGTGACTGAGCAAATACGCCACTGCCTGGTACAACCATAGTGCATTGATGGTCGGGAGAGACTGAAGCAGCACAGCCTGATTCCAATGAGGTGGACCAGAGGGATTCTTTTCAAAGAACCAACGTTGGATCGGAGTGAGTGGAACCT
>JAUQXC010000222.1 GCA_030834825.1 Thermoflexales bacterium | reverse complement strand
GGGGCAAGTTGCCAACTTGCCCTACTCCTCAAACGTGACGGCCGCCGTCATGCCCCAGCGCAGGCGCGGATCACTTTCCAACACTTTGATCTTCACCGGATAGACCACATCGCCGCTCTTGGACTGTGCGACAGAACTGATCGATTCCACCGCCCCCTTTAATTCCACATCCGGCAGCGCGTCGAATTTGATCATCACGCCCTGCCCGACTTTGAGCGCAGGCACTTTGATTTCGGTCACATCAGCGGTCTCAATCTGCCAACTCGCCAGATCGGCCAACACCACGGCGGCTTGGTCATTCGGTACAGGCTCGCCGGCCTTGAGATTGAGCTGTGCGATGGTGCCGTCAAAGGGCGCACGCAGTTCGGTCTGTGCCAAAGCGACTTGCGCGCCGGTGATAGCCGCCTGTGCCTGCTGAATGGCCGCTTCGAAGCTATCGGTTGCTTTGCCTTCACGCTCGGCGATGAGTTGTGTTAGCCTGGCCTGCGCCGCTTTTTCGCCGGCCTGAGCGGCGCCGATTTGCGCGCCCGCCGCCCGATCGCCGGGCGATCCCGTCTTGAGGGCCTTCACCCGCTCTTCGGCGGCCTGCGTGGCTTTGACGGCATTCGCGTAAGCCAATTGCAGCTTCGTCCAATTTTCGCCGTGATCCACCTCGTACTCGCGCATCATATTCATGGACGTTTCGATCTGGGTCTGCGCATAACGTGCCTGCACCACGGCGGTTTCAGCCTCGACGAGATCAGCCTGATGATCGCGGCCGGCGCTGGCTCCGGCTTGTTGCGCTTGTGCGGCTTTTACTTCGGCCTCGGCTGCGGCGATGAGCTGCGGGAGCTGCGATCGATAAGCCGCTTGGTTCGCTTTCACCGCGGCCAGGGCCGCTTCCGCTTCGGCCAGGGCATCACGTTGCGCACTGTTCTTCAAGCGCGCGATCACCGCACCGGCCTTAACGTGCTGTCCTTCTTTCACAGCGACCTCGGTCACTAAGCCGCCGGTCATGAAATTTAACGTGACACTCTGCACCGGTTCCAGATAGCCCTCGGCCGCAGTGGCCAGATTCGTATTCTTAACTTGCGGCGCTTCGGCGGTGGGCGTTGTGGTCGCCGGTGCACCGCAGGCGCTGAGCAAGGTGCCGATCAATACGAGACTGCTGATGCTGAACAGAAATCGCTTTGTCATGGTTACGTCCTTCACTGACTCGCTTCCTTCGCCTTCATTTCGTCGCACTTCATTCCGCTCACGCCCTATCCGTGCTTTGCACGGGGGCGTGCTTGGCGGGATGCTTCATCGTTTATTTTTCGAACTCCACTGAAACAGTCATCCCCCAACGCAGGCGCGGATCGGTTTCGAGCAGTTTGATCGTCACCGGGTACACGATATCGCCGCTGCTCGTCTGGAACAACGCCCCGATCGATTCCACCGTGCCCTTTAGTTCCAATTCGGGCAGCGCGTCAAACACCACCACCGCCGGTTGACCTTCCTGGATGTTCGGCACCTTGATCTCGGTGAGATCGTCGGTCTTAACCTGCCAACCGGAGAAATCCGCCAACATCACGGCGGCGATACCTGGCGGAGCGGCTTCGCCCACCTTCACATTGATCTTTGCAATCGTGCCCGCAAATGGCGCCTGCAATTCCGTATCGGCCACGGCGGTGCGCGCCGCCTGCAAGGCGGCCTGGGCCTGTTGAAGCGCAGCGGCATACGTCGGATTGGGGTTGCCCTTCGCTTCGGCGTTGAGTTGATCGAGTCGTGTCTGCGCGGCAACCAGTTGAGCCTGCGCGGCCCCGATCTCTGCACTGGTGGCCCGATAGCTAGCCGAACCGGATTTGAGCTGCTTGAGCCGCAATTCGGCCGCCGCGGTTGAACTCTTCGCGCTTTCCATCACGAGGCGCGCGCGCTCTTCAGTCGGACCATACAGCTTGTTGTCCAGCACTTGCTGATAGGCATCTTCTGCCGCTTGCTGGCTGACCCTGGCCTGATAGACGGCGGCCTCTGCAGCGGCCAGCGCGGCGGGATCATTTCGGTTGGCAGAGGCGGCCGCGATCTGCGCCTGGGCCGATCGGATTTCTGCTTCTGCCGCCGCGATCTGTTGGGGCAGTTGCTCCAGGTATTTCGCTTCACCGGCCTGAGCGGCAGCCACGCCCGCTTCCGCGCGGGCCACGGCCGCTTGCTGGGCGTCCGACTTCACCCGGGCGATGACGGCGCCCGCTTTCACGATGTCGCCTTCTTTCACGAGTATCTCAACCACTTCACCGCCGCCGGCAAAACTCAAATTCACCGACTGCACAGGTTCCAGCCTGCCTTCCGCTTTGACCGTGCCACTGTCTTTCACCGGCGGAATTGTCGGGGCGATTGCGCTCGCCGTCGGAGTTTCGCCGCAACCGGCTAACAGCAGCCCGATCAATCCAAGTAATAATGCCACTTTAAGATTCATGTCCGTTGCTCCTCATCTCAAGGCCAGCCGATCTTGTCGGCTGGCCTGTTTGTTCCCAGGTTATTCGTACGCCAGACTTTCTCGAATGCTGATGCGCGTGGCGCGCCAGGCCGGGAGGGCTGCCCCCAGAATCGACAGCACCACGACGATGATCAGCCATTGCAGCGCGCCGGCCGACGAGAATTGATAGACGATACCAAAATTGATAACTTCACCAATCACCTGCGAGAAGAGCTGCCCCACGGGCACGCTCAACGGAATGGCGATGAGCCACGCCATCAAGCCCAGGATCAACCCTTCACCGACGAATAGCCGCGCAATTTGCAGCGACGATGCCCCGATGGCGCGCATCACGCCGATCTCCCGCCGCCGCTCCAGCACGTTGATGGACAGCGTGCCCGCTAACCCGATCGCGCCGACGACGGCGATGAGGGCCGACATCGTCAACAACATCGTCGTGATGATGCCGAAAGTGTTCTCGTTGTTCACGCGGATGCTCTCCGCGGTTTGCGTGCCGCTCACCTTCAGGCCGCGCGCGTTCAAGGCTTCGCGCAGGTCCTTTTCCACCTGCAATTGAGTCGCGCTCGTATCAGGCGTCACGGATAACCAGGCCGTGGTGCCGCGTCCGCTCAGGCCTACTTCACGCTGAAACGCGCCCAGTGGCACATAGAGGTTGCGCTGCATGTTGCTCAAGTCGGTGACGGTGCCTACCACGGTCCACTCCACACGCTCATCGCTGTCGATCTTGAAGTAAACTTTATCGCCAACGTGGACGCCCATCTTCCCGGCAATATCCGTCGAGAGGACGACGGCATGTTCATCCTCGATCAGCAGCCAGCGCCCCTCAGCCACCGTCAACTGAAGCAACCGTGAATCGGGCTGCACCGCGTTGATGAAAATGTCCTGGCCTTCGTCCGTGTCCTTATCCTGATAAGCCGTGCTTGACTGGAACAGGGTAAACTCGGCAAACTCGATGTTGGGCTGGCTCTCGATGATGGCTTTCGCTTCTTCGATGCGCACCGGTTGTTGGAAGTACATCAGCACCTTCAGGCCCAGCGAGTCGGTGAGGTAGTTGATGGTGTAGGTGAATGACGCAGCGGAACTCATCACCATGATGAAGACCACCCCGGCCATGATCAACGTGATCTGCGTCAGGACCACGCGGCCCTTGCGGCGGAAGGTGTTGCGCAGCGTCAGGATCGTCTGGCGCGGCAGGCCGCGCACGCGCGCCAACAGCCGATCGATTAGGCCCTTGCCGAAGGTTGCCCCGATGCCATAATTGCTAATCGCCGCGCTGACACTGAGGCGCACGCCCGAATAGACCGGCCACAGCGCTGCCAGGAGTGGAACCAACAAGGCCACGCTTACTTGCTGCGCCACCGCCACCGCCGAGATGTTCACATTCGGATCGGGTGGAATCGCCATCATCTTCAGCAGCATTTCGGCGATGGCATCAGCTGCCAACACGCCCAGCGGCAGCGCAATCAGCAGTGCCAGCAAGCCGTAAATCAGCACACTGCCCAGATACAGCGTCATTACCTGACGCGTGGTGCCGCCGATGGCCTTCATGATGCCAATCTGCGGGATTTGTTGCGCCACGAGGGCGTTGATGGTATTGACGACCAGGAATAAGCCCAACCCCAGCGCCAGCACGCCCATCACGGTGGTGATCATGATGACGCCATTAACCATGTCTTGCAGAAAGTGCTTGTTGGGATCGAACGTGCGGTAAAAGAACACCGGCAGGCCCATCTTTTCCAGGGTCCCCTTCAATTGCTCAGCGCCGGCCTCTGCGTTTTGTTCCGAATACTGGGGCACTTGTACCAGGAGCGTAGTGTAACCATGCCAGCCCCAGACGTCCTCGGCCATTTCCGGGCTGATAAAGATCGTGGCATTGCCGCCGAACGCCGGCATGTTGTTCATGATGTCTTTGACGACACCACCGATTTTTACCTCATGCTCGCGTTCGTTGATCAACAGTGTCACGGTGCCGCCCGGCTGGAGGCCGAAGTATTCCACCGATGATTCTTCCACGGCCACCACATTTTTGGCCGGCCAGGCGCCGCTGATCAACGCTACCGTGTTGAACTGCTGGTGCTCGTAATCGGCGCGCACGGGAATGTCAATATCGCGCCATTCCTGATCGGGCGCCAAGCGCCAGCGTGCACCCAGTTCACGCAGACCTTCCACCCCGGCGATGCCCGGCTCTCGGGTCAGGCGTGCCAGCGGCGCATCGTCGATCGCGCCGTCCAGCCAGAGCTTCAGATGGGCTGGATGAGTGGTTTGATAGCTGCTCAGCATGCGCGTCGGCATCAGTTCCATCATGCCGCTGTTGATGCCCACCGCAAACACGCCGATGGCAATACTCAACACCGCCAGAACCGTGCGGCCCCAGCTGCGCTTCAAGTCTCGCAGGATTTTTGTGTAGCCTCTTCGCATGGCTTCTATCCCCACGGGCAGGTTAATGCTTGCCGTTCTTCCGTTCGATCGCTTCGATTTCCGACTCGCGCCGATCGGCCATTTCGTCGACGGCGTCGCGGGTGGCCTCCGACTCGTTCATCAGATGGCTGAACGTCTCTTTGTCCAGCGCCATCACTTCCACACCGCCGGGGCCGGCGCGCACCGTCGCGCTGCGTTCCGCGCCGCGCAGCAACGCGATCTCGCCGAAGTATTGCCCGCTATGCAGACTCGATACGATGATGTCTGAGCCGTCTGCGCCTTTCAAGACCACTTCGGCGCTGCCGCGTGTGACGAGATAGAAATTGTCGGGCGTGGCGCCTTCGTGCACGATGATGCTGCCCGGCTCGTGCCGGGCCGGTGCCAGGCTCCGGGTCGCGCGGATCAGCTGATCGGTTGTTAATGAAGAGAACGTCCGCGCCAGATATTCTTCGATGATTTCGCCGTCGGAGACGACCACGGCGCGCTGCACCCGTTTGGCCTTATCGGCATCGTGGGTCACCATCACGATCGTCTTGCCACGACTGGCCAGTGTCTCAAACAAGGTGAACACATCCTCGGCCGTTTTGGAGTCGAGGTTGCCCGTCGGCTCATCGGCGACGAGGATGGGTGGATCGTTAGCCAAGGCGCGGGCAATGGCCGCGCGCTGTTGCTGACCGCCCGATACGGCCGAGGGCAGCTTGTGTTCTTGATCGGCCAGGCCCACCATGTCCAGCATTTCCAACGCGCGCCGCTTGCGCTCACGCGGGCTGTAGACGCCGCAGAAATCCATGGGCAGCATGATGTTCTCGGCCAGCGTCAGCGTGGGCAGCAGTTGGAAGAACTGGAACACGATCCCCAGGTTCTTGCCGCGCCAGCGCGCCAGCTTGCTCTCGCCCATGTCGTGCACCATCGTGTGATCGATGTACACCTCGCCCGCTGTGGGATGATCAATGCCGGTGATCATGTTGAGCAGCGTGGACTTGCCGCTGCCCGACTTGCCGATGACGGCCACGAACTCGCCGCGGTTTATGCGCAGGCTGACGTTCTTCAACGCGGTAAACGGCCCGGCGGCGGTCTTGAACGTCTTGACCACGTCGCGCACTTCGATCAAATAGTCGCTGCCGTTCCCGTTGCCGTTTTTGGTCTTGGATGAAGTTAAACTAAACATACGACTTCCTCTCCCTGCCTGGTATTCTTGCTCATACCGCACATTGGTCCGGGGTTAAGGATAAATGAAATTTGCCGGTTTAACCTAACATCTGGCTAACAACCGGCTATGGAATAATCCCCATCTTTGCCCATGTCTGGTTCTCCCTTGGAGAACCAGACATGGGCGCTGGGTGTGGCGGGCTTGATATTGATAGATTGCTGATCGGGGGTCAGGTTCCCTGCCTATAGGGCAACCTACACGAAGGCGGTGAAGAAAACTTCGTAGAATATGCCGAGGAATGGGCCATGAAGTTAGAGATCCATCTCAGGATGTTGTCAATTTACCAACCTGCAGATACAGCGGCCAGCGCACGGTTCGACCTGCTCAAGGCGGGATTGAGTGCCGTTTAATGACATCAACTATTGAGCATCTTTGTCTGTCCTGCTCAATGTATAGCTAAACAACGCATCACCTACCAGAAAATTTAGATCTCTATCCAGCAAGAAAAGATGATTCTCATCAGCTTTCAAGAATGACACAGGTTTTTGTGAGCCATCCAAGTGGAGTTGGTAAATTATCGCATTAGGATCACTGTCTGTGCCTCGGGCTATCGTCCAGGTACCCTCCCGGATAGTGCTTGTTCCCATGTAGAGGTAAGTGCTGGGAGCGCCTGTCGTGCGGTTCTGGTAAAGAGTCAGTCTCCATTTTATTTTCACGCAGCCGGAATAAGGGGTTACTTGCGTAAACTCGAGCACAATATCGTGGCAGGGAGTTCTTCCTTCAAATACCCCTGAAATAGAGGAATCAGGCGGCATCGGT
>JAUQXC010000221.1 GCA_030834825.1 Thermoflexales bacterium | reverse complement strand
TCATCTCTTCGATCTGGCCAAAGAAGTTGGGACTCTGTACGACGAGGCAGGCCGTGTCTTTGTCGAGTAACTTCACCAGGTCGGCCACGTCGGCCTTGAGGTTATCGTCACCCACGATCGAGACATCCATCCCCTGCGTATAGGTGCGTAACACCGATCGGTATTGAGGATGAACCGCGGGTGAGATCACCACTTTCTTGCGATTGCCTTTGGTCGCATTCAGCGCCAGCAGCACACCCTCGGCCAGCGAAGTCGCGCCATCATAGTGACTGGCATTACTCACATCCATGCCCGTCAACTGGCAGATCATCGATTGATATTCGAACATCGCTTGCAGCGTGCCCTGACTCACTTCAGGTTGATAGGGCGTGTAGGCCGTGTAGAACTCGCCGCGCCGTAAAACGTAATCGACCGTGTGCGGCACGTAGTGGTTGTACGCACCTGCACCGAGGAAGCATGCATAATGATTCACGTCCGCGTTGGCTTCACTCAAACCCTGCATTTCCCAGAACGTCTCCATTTCAGAGAGCGCCGGTGGCAAACGCAGCTCAGGAAACTTATGCTTGTCCGGCACAGCCGGAAACAGCTCCTCCAATGATTGGACGCCGATCGCGGCCAGCATTTCGGTGCGATTGGTGTCGGTGTGTGGGATGTAGGTCATAGGGGGCTCCTTAAGACCTCACCCTCCCCCACCCTGCCTCCCCTCCCTCTCCTCAAAATTTGAGGAGAGGGAGGGGAGGTGGCGCGTAGCGCCGGAGGGGGTAGGTGAGGTTATCCGCGCTCGTTGCAATACGCTTCGTACGCCTTCGCATCCATCAACGCAGCCAGTTCTTTTGGATCGCTCAACGTGAACTTGATGATCCAACCCTGGCCATACGGATCGCTGTTGACGACTTCAGGCGTGTCTGACAACCCCTCATTCACCGCCGTGATCGTACCGCTGGCCGGAATGTTCATATCGGACGCGGCCTTCACCGACTCGATCGAGCCGAACGGCGATCCTGCTTGATATTCCGCACCGACTTCGGGCAATTCCACATAGACAATGTCACTGAGGTGGCTCTGCGCGTAATCGGTCAGGCCAGTCTCGGCCTCGCTCCCTTTGACTCGAATCCATTCATCGGACTTGGTGTACTTCAGATCGGTGGGGAAATTCATGGCTTGCTCCTGTGCGAATTTAGGGTTTTGTGTTGGAAATGAAACAGGGGACACACGTGTGCTGTGCGCCCCCTGTCGAACTGCCTTCAGGAGATTCGGCTCCAGAGTTGCTGAACCTGAGAGTTTCGCCCGATCGATTCAGCCATCGATCGACTTGCCCCTTCGGTGGCGGACCACTTGAGGCCCGCGCTCTCCGCTGTTGCCGCCCATTGACAAAGTGATTGTAGCCAGAAGCGATACACCTGTCAAACGCAGTTTGTCACGAGTCCGCCGGGTCAGATGACATTACTCCAGGTAAATTCGCGGCACGCGCGCCATAATCAATGAGACGGTCTCGTAGTTGTTCGTGCCGAGTTTCGCTGCAACCTCTTCTGCGCGGATCCGATCGTCCCCCTGCTCTCCGATTAACACGACTTCATCACCCATCTTCACCTCGGGGATGTGCGTCACATTGATCAGGCATTGATCCATACACACGCGTCCGACAATCGGCGCGCGCTGGCCGCGCACCAGCACTTCGCCCCAGTTATGGGGCTTGCGCCGGAAGCCATCCGCATACCCGATCGGGATCACGGCGATCCGCTCGTGTCCCGGTGTGATATAGGTCCCACCATACGACACCTGCGATCCGGGCGGCAAGGTCTTTACCGAAGCAACCAGCGTCTTGAGTGTCATGACAGACTTGAAATCGCTGGGGCACGGCACGTCATCGCTGGGATCAAGGCCGTGCAGAATGATGCCGGGCCGCACCAGATCGAGGTGCATTTCGGGAAAGCGCAAGATGCTGGGCGAGTTGGACACGTGCCTGATCGGAATCTCAATTCCGGCAGCGGCGACCTCGTCGAGAACGTGCTTGAATTGATCGAACTGCTGGTAAGTGTAAGCCGGATCGAATTCATCGGCCTTGGAAAAATGCGAGTAGACGCCATCCAACACCATCCCCGACAGCGCGGCGATGGTCGCAATTGCTTGAGCTGCTTCTTCCGGTAAAAAGCCCAGCCGCCCCATACCGGTATCCACTTTAACGTGAACGTGCGCGAGTTTGCCCAGTGCCTGAGCAGTGCGCGCAAACTCGCCGGCCGTTTCAAGATCCGCAATCGCACAGCTGATGTCGTTCTTGATCGCCAGTCCGGCTTGCCAACCCGGCGTCCAGCCGACAACGAGTTTGGGCAATGCAGAAGCCTCATCCAACGCTAACGCCTCAGACAACGTCGCCACGCCCAGCATCGAGGCCCCCGCTCGCTCCGCCGCGCGTGCGATACCGGCCATGCCGTGCCCATAGGCTTCGGCTTTCACCATCGCCAATACTTTGACCTGTGGTCCAACAATCTCGCGGATCCGACGAATGTTGTACTCAGAGGCGGACAGATCAATCTCAGCCCAGGTAGGACGAGGCAGCTCTCCAATCTCTAACGCCCGCACAGCAGTCCCAGGCTGTTCCAGATATTTCTGAGTTGCTATTAACTCGATCATGACACCAGACACCATCAAAAGGATGGCGTAAGTATAGCACCACCCACCCTGGCACGTGCTGTCGTTTAGCCGCTAGATGTTGAGGCAGGCGCATTCGTTGACACCGCCGTGCTATAATTCCGGCAACTCCCGCGAGGACAAATCCATGCTGACCGAGACCGAACTGAAACGACAATTGCAGACCAGCGCCGCCAACGATTACGGCGTGCCAGAGCATGCCGACTACTGGCAACTGACACAAGACATGCTCGCGCATATCGGATCGACTGATCCGGAATTGCGCGACGACCTGATCTATACGACATTTGTAAAGTGGGCCGGAGCCGATCGCTATACCGACGATCAGTATCGCGCCTTGCTCAATACCGCGCTTGATGGGCAGCATCTTTTCTTTCATCTGGGTGAACCTGACACGACGGCCGTCTTCACGCGATCGTTCTCGGCGCTGTTGGGCGTGCTCCCCATCTACCACCACCGGCAACAGCCGTTCCTCACGCCCGACGAAGTGCGCGGGGCGTTGGATCAAGTATTGGACTACTTTGCCCGTGAAAGCGATCTGCGCGGTTTCGTCGAGGACATGGGCTGGGCACATGCCGTGGCGCATACCGCCGACTTACTCGACGAGTTGGCGCAATGTGAGGAAATCGATCGCACCGGTCTGGCGCGCATCCTGGCTGCGATTCACGCCAAGGCCGCGACCCCGGAAACGATCTATGTCGCCGAAGAGGACGAGCGCCTGGCCTACGCCGCACTCAGCTTATTGGGACGTGGTCGCCTCACGGAGGAGGAAGTTGGAGCATGGATCAAGAGCTTCGCGCCTATCGAACGTGTCGGCGCGTGGCGCGAGCGCCATCTCAACACCAAGAACTTCTTGCGCAGCTTGTATTTTCAAGCTCAGTACCGCCGTGTTGCTGAATGGGTTCGCGCGCCGATCGATGAAACATTGTTCACCATCACCTGTTTCAAATAGCCAAAATCCATCCGTGGAATCTGTGTTCATCCGTGTCCAATAAGATCTTCACCTACGAAAAACTTGCTCAAGTGGGCCGCGCCCGCGCCGGAGTATTCCACACGCCGCACGGTGATATTCCCACACCCGTCTTCGCACCGGTCGGCACGGCGGCGACCGTCAAAGGCGTGCCGCCGCGTGACCTCAAAGAACTCGGCGCCACACTCGTCCTCTCCAATACCTATCATCTCTATCTCCGCCCCGGGGATGAACTCATCGCCCGGCTGGGCGGCCTGCATCAATTCATGGGCTGGGCCGGGCCGATGTTGACGGACTCCGGCGGCTTTCAGGTCTTCTCCCTGCAAGACTTGCGCAAAGTGGACGACGACGGCGTGACGTTCCGTTCGCACCTCGATGGCAGCCTGCATCGTTTCACGCCGGAGAAAGTGATGTCGATCGAAGAGAACCTCGGCGCGGACATTATCATGGTATTGGACGAATGCGCCCCGCCGACACAACGCGAGTACAACGAAAAGGCGCTGCGCCGCACCCACCTGTGGGCCGAGCGCTGCCAGCAGGCTCACACCCGATCGGATCAGGCGCTGTTCGGCATCGTACAAGGCGGCATCTTCCCCGATCTGCGCGAGCAGTCAGCGCGCTTTTTGATCGATCTCGATTTTCCCGGCTACGCCATCGGCGGCCTGGCCGTGGGTGAGACGAAAGAGCAAATGCACACGGTGCTCGACCTCACCGATCAGCTGCTGCCTGAGAATAAGCCGCGTTATTTGATGGGCGTAGGCACGGCGGCAGATTTCTTTGAAGCGGTGGCACGCGGCGTCGATATTTTCGATTGCGTCCTGCCCACGCGCCTCGCCCGGCACGGCGCAGCGTTCACGCAGACGGGCCGCATGAATTTGCGCAATCAATCACTCAGCGCAGATCGAAAGCCGATCGAAGAAGGCTGCGCCTGCTATACGTGTCAGCACTTCACGCGCGCCTACATCCGGCACTTGATGGTGTCGAAGGAAATTCTCGGCCTGTATCTCGCGTCGATCCACAACCTGCATTTCCTGTTGGAGACAATGCGGCAGATTCGCGCATCGATCCTGGCTGGAACGTTCGAAACGTTGCAGGCAGACAGGTTGCGCAGGTTGACCGTGACGAGCAGTGTGTGACGAGTGAAATGGAAACGATCGCTACTTGTACTTCACTCATCATTCACGACCAAGTCCTATGCCACTGATCTTCTTATTCCTGGTCCTCCCGCTGCTCTTCAGCGCCGCCCTCGCCTGGCTCGGCTCGAATTACCTGCTGGCTCGGCGTCCGCCTGATGAGGCCGATTCGCCTGCCAACTACGGGCTGACCGCTGAGGCCGCCGAGTTTCGATCGGGTGATGGTGTGACGCTGCGCGGGTGGTACATCCCGTGCGCGACCTCGACGAAGACCATCATCATCTGCTCCGGCGCGAACGGATCGCTGGACGCAGACGTGCATGTCGCTCCGTGGCTGCACGAGGCGGGGTTCAACGTGCTGCTGTTCAATTGGCGCGCGCACGACCAAAGCGAAGGCGAAGTAGTGACGCTGGGCTTTAACGAACGCTACGATTTGATCGCCGCCGTCGAATTCGCAAAGTCGAAAGGGGCAGCGCGCATCGGCGCGCTAGGATTTTCGATGGGAGGCACCGTGGCGCTTGCGACTGCGGCGGTCTATGCAGACATCCTCGCGATCGTGGCCGACAGTCCGTTCGTATACGTGTTGAGCGCGGTCGCTGGAGGCTTAATCGAGCGTGGGGCGCCTGAGGGGCTGTCGTATCTGCTGGCGCGCTTGTTCGTGATCACGGCCTGCCTGCGCACGCGCCTGAACCTTTTCGATATCGATCTCGTGCGCTGGGTCCATCGGGTGGCGCCCAGGCCGCTGTTGCTGATCTTTGGCGCGCAGGACGTGATCGTGCCCGGGAGCGAAGTTAATCTGCTCTTCGCGCGCGCGGGCGATCCCAAAGAAGTGTGGCGCGTGCCGGAAGCAGCGCACCGCAACATTCACACTTTGCGGCCCGCAGAGTACCGCCGGAGAGTCCTCGAATTCTTCAACGCGCACCTGTAAAAAACAACCGACCCTGGATTAAGCCGGGTCGGTTGTTTTAGCGGAAAAGCGCCGGCTACGGCAACGCCGGGGTATTCTCAGCGAAGTATTCGTGATTGTCGGCGTTGTCAACCGCCTGGGCCGGATTGCTGATCGCCAGGTTCTTGGCACCGGTCTGCCCATACACGTAATCGTCTGTGCCAGCGACCACGTTGAAATGGCTCATTTCGTGAATGAGCGTACCGGCTTTGGAATCAGTGCCGGTCATGGGCGCAGACCAGAAAACCTTGCACAGGTAAATGGTATAGGGTCGGCTGGGATAAACATAGGCGTAATAGGACTTCTTGCAACTGCAATCAAACTTCACCGCAGCCGTATCCATGGCACTGCCGATCTGGCTGAAATTGTAGGAGACCGTGTTATAACGGGACGAGTTGTAAACGCCGAACCAGGTGGTATAGCGCGCACTCACGGTACCGGCCTGCAAATAGCTGCGTGCATTCGTGGCATAGTTACTGGCCGACGTGCGCGCCGTCAATAACGTGGATTGCTGCGAGGTGGTGCAGCGATTGAAAGTCGTCGAGCCGCTCACGGCTTCGAGGGCCGGCGCAGCTTCAGCCTCCGCTTTGGCTGCGCGACCTTCGACCCAGACCGTAACCTGGTTGGAAGCCAGGCGGTCGCTCTGCCGGACATCGTTGCTGCTTTTATCAGAAAAGAGATTGGCCGAGAAGACTTCATAGCTGACCTCATACTGGCCTGAAGCCGAAAAATCATAGTAGGCCGTCAGGTCCACCGCGAAACTCAGACTCTCGCCTGCCTTAAGCGTCACGTAATCATTGCCCGTCGGTTCCGGGCGCTTGAAAATTGCGCCCAGGTAAGTCACTGGCGCGCCGTTCACCTTCACGCTAAACAGCGGCGCTTCCACTTCATCGGCCGAGGTGTACCACTTCAACACCTTGATCGGCTGCGGGTTGGGATTGGAGATGGTCACGTGGACCAGCACACTTTGATCTGCCGCAAACGCCGCTTGATCCATGACAAGCCGAACTTCTGCCTGCCGACCCGGCGCGGCCAAAACAGACCCGCTGCCGACCGCCGCCAGCATCAACGCGACCAGAACCATCATATTCAACAACCGGAATCGCCGCAACATGATGAACCCTCCTTAGGAATTTTGGACAGCGCCGTAAACTCCGGCGATTGTACTTTGACTCAAGTTGACGTCAACCCCCAAACGGGTGAGTTTGCGCCCGACATCACATGATCCCCTATTGACAACCTGTGGTAAGCTAGAAGCACCAGACCTATTGCGGAGGTGAAGATGATGAACGCCGTTCGCGATGCGGTCATTCACCACTATGTCATCCACGGTTACGGCAACTCGATCAACGTGCAAGCGCGACTGGCCCAGCGCGGGCATGTCTACCATGCCGAGTGGGACCCTGGCCCGCCCAGCTGGCGCTTGACTTACGATACGTCCTTGCGCGAACGTGAGGTGGTTGACTTGGTCAAAGACCTGGCCGCACGTTACGATTTGAAGATCACCCGATCGGATTGAACGCACCGGCTCCGAGTGTTTCGGAGCCGGTTGCTGTTCGAAGCGCCCACCACGGGTAAGGTTCCGCGCTACAGCTTCCGGGCCAGCAGCAGCATGTGCTCGCTGGTGCCCACCACTGCCGGATGCGTGCAGGTCTTGAGGTGTGTGGCCTGCCAGATCTTCCACTGCTTCTCGTTCCGCGCGATCCGATTCAGTTCCTTGCGGTGACTGGAACTGATTCCCTCCAAGCCAACCAGCTCCAACACCTGGACGCCTTTATCGTCGAACGCGGCACGAAGTTCTTCCGGCAAAAAGAAATGACAGGCCGTGAAGCCATACTGGCCCCGATAATCGCCCGTGTTGAGCAGCTTCTGATAATGTGGCATCTCCACTTCTTGTGGAAACAACGTCAACTCAACGACCAACACACTGAGCCGGCTCATGACGGATACGGCGATGGGCGCGCCCGGTTTCGCCACACGCACCAGCTCGCGAATGGCCTTGTCGCGCCTGCGCTTGTCGATCACATGCGACAGCGGTCCACCCAGGCAGATCACGCCGTCGAAGGTGTTGTCGTCGAAGCAGGAGAGATCGACGATCGATCCTTCGATCACATCCTTTACGCGATCCTGCACGTCCGATCGTTTGATCTGCCGTTTGGCGAACGCCACGTTCGCCGGCGTCATGTCGAGCATGACCATATCGTAACCCCGGCTCGCCAACGCCACGGTATACCGACCCGGCCCCCCGCCCGCATCGAGGAGCAAGCCGTTCTTGGGAAAGTGCTGCTTGATAAAGTGCAGTGTGGTCTCAAATTCCAGCCGATGATAGGCGTCTTTGATCAGCCGCCGCCATTCTTTGCGCACGTAACCGGTGTAGTAGTTCTTGACGAGGGTTTCAGACATTCGGCTCACTTTCATATAGAAATCTCGGGATGGGTCAGCTATTTTGGCTCTTCCGACCTGGGCGCGCAATGACCTTGCACCGTTATTGCGAGCGAAGCGAAGCAATCTCCCACGCGACAAATCGAGATTGCTTTGGCCTGCAAAGATGGCCTCGCAATGACGAATCTAATTCAATCGCTGGTTTACCGCTCTTCCCCAATCGCCAGCTTCACCACTTCGTCCAACAGCATCGCTCCGCCCTGGGTCCACGCCGCCTCAAATGCCGCCCGGCCCAGGACGTCCCGCGCCTGTGCCAGGGCCTGATCGATTTCATCCTGCTCGCTTGCCGGTAGCGGTATGCCCGCTTGGCTGCGCAGGGCGCGGACCGCGGACAACAGCGTGACGGCGTGGGCATAGCTTGCTTGTGAGCAGGCCACCAATGCCAAGCCCTCCAGACCAAACGCCAGCCGCCGCCTCTCGCCGATCTGCACGCACAGCTTTAAACTCCGCCGGTACAGCTGTGTCGCCTCAGCCCAGTGGCCTTGCGCGCGCGCCAGCGCGCCCAAGTCGATCAGGATCAGCGCCATCCCCTTCTTATCGCCCAGCTCCGTGAAAAGCGTGGCGCTTTCGTTCAAGGCAGCTCGCGCTCGTTCAAATTGCTGTTGCTTGAGGAGCGTCATCCCCAACGATTCCAGAGCATAGCTGACATTCAATGTATAGCCCGTGCTGCGACTCAGCTCAAGCGCCTGGGTGGCCAGTTCGGCCGTACGATCATAATCGCCCTGCCAGTAAGCGGCATTCGCCAGATTCAACAACGATTGGGCCATGCCACGCTTGTGATCGATCGTGCGCCGGAGCGCCAGGCTGTTTTCGAAATACTGAATCGCGCGCGGGAAATTGCTGCGATCCTTGGCGACCAGCCCCAAATTATTCATGACTTGCGCGGCATAGGCGCGCGGCCCCCGCGCCATAAACAAGGGCAGCGCCTCGGCGTAAAACGCTTCGGCTTGGGCATAGTGGGATTGATAGAGCGCCACATTGCCCAGGCAGTGCAAGGCTCGGGCGATTCCGTTCTGGTCGCCGCTTGCCCGGC
The DNA here is from genome assembly GCA_030834825.1 of Thermoflexales bacterium. GTDB lineage: Bacteria > Chloroflexota > Anaerolineae > Fen-1058 > Fen-1058 > Fen-1058. The sequence goes on along the minus strand of JAUQXC010000221.1, from coordinate 581 downwards.
TCAAGCGCAAGGCTTCATTCGCTGCCAGAATCGTGTGTGTCAGATCGCCTTGATGAACTGCCAGCGTCCCTGCAGCCAGTAACGCTTGGATCAACAGGTCGCTTGAGCGGCTTTCACTTTTGTCGAGCAGCTCATCCAACCAGGCGCGGCCTTCCGTCAGCAGGCCGCGCAGATACCAGAAGTCGCACAAGTTGGCGGCCAACAAAACACCGATCTCAGGTGCGTGGCGCACACACCAGCGCAGCGCCGCGCGGAAGTTGTTCAGTTCCAGCTCGCAGCGCCGCAGCCAGATTTCGTGATTCACCTCATTCAATTCCCAGGCGGCGATCTGGGTCAGTTGTTGGAAGTACTGTGCATGCCAGCGCTGCACTGCGTCAGCCAGCCCCATCCGCTCGAGCCGGTTTTGCGCATACTCGCGAATGCTCTCCAGCATGATGTAGCGCTCCTGATCGCCCGGCGTCAGTTCGTAACGGAGCAGGCTCTTCTCGGCCAGATCACGGGCCTTGGTGGCTGGATTGGGGATCGACCAGGCGCCAGCTGCGGCGAGATCGATCAACGCCTCCTCAGCGCAGCCATCCACA
>JAUQXC010000220.1 GCA_030834825.1 Thermoflexales bacterium | reverse complement strand
CGCCGGTGAGTTCCTGAACTGACCGATCCCATCGCAGCGAACCGTCGGGCCACAGGGCGATCAGCCGCCGTCCATTCATCCCATTATGCGCCATAATCACGCCGCCATCCCCCGTGGCAACGAGGCTTCCCTGACCCTGCCCTGTCCGATCGAGCAGTTTCAGCAACTGCGGGGGTTCGCTCAAACGGTACAGGGCCGTGGAACCATAGGCAAAGAGGTGATGGCTCGAAGCCGCCAGCTGTCCGCCCAAGGCCGCGATCAAATTTAACTGGGCCGAGCCATCGAGGCGGTACAGTGCGGGCTGATCGCCACCTGTGGTAAAGAGGAGATCGCCGCCATCGGTGAGCCATGCGGTGGGTGGTGGCACATTATCAAAGCGCCACAGACGCTCTCCGGCCGACGACAGGCCGGTGAGATCACGGCCATCGTGCGCGATCACGCCGCCACCCGGCAGGGGTAGCAAAACCGATCGGGTGGTGGGCGTAAACGGAAACTGCCAGCGCAGTTCGCCCGCTGCATCAATCGCTTGCAAGGTGTTGCTGAGCGTGGTGAGATAGATCAGTGTGCGAGCGTCGTCGACAGCGACCAACCGTGTAGAGTCTGAAACCGGACGCGACCAGTGCACCCGGCCTGTCTCCGCGTCCAGCGCCAGTAGCCGATCGTGATCGATCGTCGCGAGCGTGTCAGAGATGAGCAGCCCGACCAGCAACGATCCCTGCGTGGTAAAAGGGCGTGTCCATTTCACGCCCGGTGAGGTGCTGAGGCGTTGGTCCCAGATATACTCTGTCGGCGGTTCCCAACCGGCCAAACGCGGATCCACCGACCAGTAACCGGGACCGGGTCGATCGGGAAAGATACTGCGGATCTCAAAATGCAGATGCGGGCGCCCGCGTGGTTTGCCGATGTTGCCCACGATCTCACCGCGTGCGACGCAATCGCCGGGACGCAGCACGACGCTAGCGGGTTCAAGATGGCCGTAGAAGGACAGGATCGTGTGGCCGGTTGTTAAAACATGACGCACGATGAGCGTGCCCTGATCGACCCCCCAGCCCAAGGGCCGCGCATGAAGGACCGTGCCGTGTCCAATGCTGTACACAGGTTTGCCTAAGCTATTCCCGCCGTCATACACCCAGTCTTCTCCGGCGTGAATGCCGGAGTAGCGTTCGCTGTAGCGGCCAAAAGACCAGCGCGCATTCGCTGTTTCGCCCTCCGGCGCAGCGAGCGGGAAATCGAAGAAGTCTATTAGTCCGCAGGGCGCGCCCCGTTGTGGCGTGGGTCCCAGCGAACGCTGGGCACGCAGGCCATCGAGGAGCTGCAATGGCAGCGCCGTCGGCGTGGGGGTCAGGGTGGGCGTCGAGGTGGGCAGCGGCGTTGAGGTAGGCCCTGGGGTGCGGGTATCGATCGGACGTGGTGTGACCTCAGGTGCAGGCGGTGTGCTGACGCACGCGGCCAACCCGAGCAACAAAAAAATGAGCCATGACCAGCGGGAGATCTTCACGGCACACACCCACACACAAATTTGTGACTTTTGAGTCTTTCAGGGTAAACTCAAGCTTGCTTATACATTACCTGACTCAATCCTCTTCGTCAAGGAATTGGCATGAGTGCTCCTCCTCCTCATATCGATACTTTACCCACCGAGTTGGGTGAGGCGCTGCGCCACTTTGAGCGGGCGCGGACTGGCAAGGCTTCTCTGTCCGACATCATTCTGGGCGGCCAGGACGGCCTGGTGAACGTGCTGGGCGTCATTCTGGGCGTCGCCGCGGCCTCAAGTGATCAACGACTGGTGATTGCCGCCGGGCTGGCCGCCGCTTTTGCCGAATCCATCTCGATGGGTGCAGTGGCTTACACGTCCACCCTGGCCGATCGCGATCACTACCTGAGCCAGATCGAACGCGAGAAGCGCGAGATCCGCGACATGCCCGAGGTGGAGCGCGCCGAGATCGAGGTGATCTTTCGCAAGTGGGGGTTTCAGGGTGATTTGCTTGATCGATCGGTGGAGCAGATCATGCGAGACGAGCGCGCCTGGGTAGACGTGATGATGAACAACGAACTGAAGTTGACACCGATCGAAGCGAGCAGCGCCGTGCGCAGCGCGTTCATCGTCGGCCTGTCGGCCATCGTCGGATCGCTGATTCCGCTGCTGCCGTTCTTCTTCCTCTCGATCGGTCCCAGCAGTGCCCTATCGATCGGAGTGACAGCGGTGACCCTGTTCGCCATCGGCGTTTATAAGGCCAAGACCCTGGTGGGACATCCGGGCAAAAGCGGCGTGCAGATGGCTGTCATCGGCACCATTTCGGCCTTGGCCGGTTACTTGGTCGGTGCATTGTTCAGCGCACCGCCCACACCGTGACGCCTATCCTCTTGGCAAATGACATTCGCCACTTTTAGACCAGGGGGATTGACAGGTAGGATATAGTGGTAGTACGACCTCTTCAACCGACCCGATACCCATTTCTTTCAAGGAGAGATACGATGGCCGTCAAGACAGCGAAAACCGTCCGTGCCAAGGCGAAGGCAAAGGCCAAATCGCCCAATGGCAAGAACGCCAAAGCCGCCAAGAAAGTCGTCAAGTTCGTCCCCAGCAAGTTGAAACTCCTCTCCCCTGTTCCCAGCGACATTGATATTGCGCAAGCTGGGAAACTCAAGCCGATTTTGCAGATTGCCGAGGAAGTCGGTCTGAAGCCCGGCGAGTTGGAACTGTTTGGGCAGTACAAAGCCAAGGTGCATCTCGAGGTGCGCGAGCGGCTGGCCAAGCGTCCGAATGGCAAGTACATCGACGTGACGGCGATCACGCCGACGCCGTTGGGCGAAGGCAAGTCGACCACCATGGTCGGTCTATCGCAGGCGCTCGGCGCGCACCTGGGCCAAAAAGTCTTCACCTGCATTCGGCAGCCCTCGCAAGGCCCCACGTTCGGCATCAAGGGCGGCGCCGCGGGCGGTGGCTACTCGCAAGTGATCCCCATGGAGGACTTCAACCTGCACCTGACTGGCGACATTCACGCGATTACGGCGGCGCACAACTTGATGGCCGCGGCCATCGATGCGCGGATGCTACACGAGCGCGCCCAGCCCGATGACGAGAAATTATTCAACGCCTTCTGCCCCAAGGATAAAAACGGCGAGCGGCATTTCGCCGAGAGCCACATCCGGCGCATGGCCAAGCTGGGCTTCTGGGCCGATGATCCCGATCAGTTGACGCCCGAACAGAAGCGCGCGCTGTTCCGCCTGGACATCGATCCAGCTTCGCTGACGTGGAATCGCGTGATTGATGTGAACGATCGCCTGCTGCGCAAGATCCAGATCGGCCTGGGCGACGATGAGAAAGGGAACGAGCGCTTCACCGGCTACGACATCACCGTCGCTTCGGAGATCATGGCGATCCTGGCGCTGACGACCGGCCTCGCAGACATGCGCGAGCGAATGGGCCGCATAGTCTTCGGCACCAACACACGCGGCGAAGCAGTCACCGCCGAAGACCTGGGCGTGGCAGGCGCACTGACGGTGTTGATGAAAGATGCCATCATGCCGAACCTGATGCAGACGCTGGAAGGCACACCGGCGTTCGTGCATGCGGGACCGTTCGCCAACATCGCGCACGGGCAGTCGTCTATCGTGGCCGATCAAATCGCGCTTAAACTCGTCGGCAAGGGTGGTTACGTCGTCACCGAGTCCGGCTTCGGCGCAGACATCGGCATGGAGAAATTCATGGATATCAAGTGCCGCTATTCGGGTCTGATCCCCGATGTTGTGGTGCTGGTAGCGACGATCCGCGCCCTGAAGATGCACGGCGGTGGGCCGCGGGTTGTGGCCGGCAAACCGCTCGATCATGCTTACACCAGCGAGAATCTGGAACTGCTGGAAAAGGGCATGCCCAACATGGTGCGGCACATCCAGAATGCGCTGCGCTATGGCGTGCCGGTGGTGGTGGCCGTCAATTCTTTCAAGGACGACACCGACGCGGAGATCGAACTGGTGCGCAAGTACGCCATCGAAGCCGGTGCGGAAGGCGCGCACAAGTGCACACACTGGATGCACGGCGGCAAAGGCGCCATCGAGTTGGGCAAAGCCGTGATGAAGGCGGCCAACAAGCCCAAGAGTTTCGAATTCCTCTATCCACTGGATATCTCGATCAAGGACAAGATCGAAGCGATTGCCAAGTTCTACGGCGCGGAAGGTGTGGACTACTCACCCGAAGCCGAAGCAAAGGTGGAACTGTACACACGGCTGGGCTTCGATAAACTGCCCATCTGCATGGCCAAGACGCATCTGTCCTTCACCGACAAGGCCGAGATCAAAGGCGCGCCGACCGGCTTCCGCCTCCCCATCCGCGACATCCGCGCGAGTGTGGGCGCGGGCTTCCTGTATCCGCTGGTGGGCACCATGCGCACCATGCCCGGCTTGCCCACGCGGCCTGTGTTCTATGATGTGGATTTGAATCTGGAGACGGGCAAGGTGGTGGGCTTGTTCTAGTTTTAGGACACGGATTGAAGAATCCTCCCGGAGGTTGCAACCTCCGGGAGGATTGTTTGTCAGGGATAATCTAATTCGTTTCCAACGACTCGCGTGATCCCGGCGAACAACCTGCATCCGCTGCGGGTAGAAGCATCGCCGGGTGCAGTCATTCCCCCGTGCATCTGGCGGGTATCCAGCACTCAAGAAGCAAACTTGCGCCCATCATCGAGGTGGATTTCCGATGCGCCTCGTCTACCCCAAGGGCAAAGCCATAGCCCGTGTCATGGGCGAGTTGCCATCCCCGGTAGCGATGCTGAAAACGATTGAGCTGCTGGAAGTCCAGGATTGTATCGACGCTTAAGGTCATAGCCTTTAGCCGCTGGGTCAAGCCTCCGCGCCACTGGCATTCAGCTGCCTTGCGGTATATAATTCCCGCAGCAGACTGCCTCAGGAGAATCCTGGATGCGCTACCTTGCTCTTGGCGATTCTTATACGATTGGCGAAAGTGTCGATCCCTCCGAACGCTGGCCCATGCAGTTGACGGCCCGCCTGCGCGAGCGCGGCTTCACGCTCGACAATCCACTCTTCATCGCCACCACCGGCTGGACGACGGACGACCTGTCGCGCGCCATCGTACAGACCAGGCCGGTGGGGCCGTTTGATCTCGTCACCCTGTTGATCGGCGTCAACAATCAATATCGCGGGCGCAGCGAAGACGAATATCGCCTGGAGTTCCGCGCCTTGTTGCAGCGCGCCATCGCTTACACGGGCGGCGATCCGACGCGCGTCATCGTCCTCTCCATTCCCGATTGGGGGGTGACGCCTTTCGCGTCGGCGCTGGGCGCAGAGGAAAGCAGCCTGAATCGCATCGCCACGCAGATCGATGGGTTTAATGCGATCAATCGGGCAGAGACAGAGCGCGCGAGCGCACACTACGTCGACATCACGCCGATCTCACGCCTGGCCATCGCCGACCGATCGCTCGTCGCCGCCGATGGCCTGCATCCTTCCGGCAAGATGTATGCGGCGTGGATGAAATTGATCGAACCGATCGCGTGCGCGGTGCTCAGCCAGTAAGCCGGGGCATTCCAGACAGTTCGGCTTGGATCTGAACTCAATGCCGGCGGTGCGCGCGTCAAGGTTCGCAATATAACGATCGAGTCCCGCAACCTCGTGTTGGAGGTGACCCGTCGCCGGTTGTCCCTGCCACCACGTGAACTACCGGCCCTGGAGCTCAGCCAGGTCCTCAACGAAGTCATCTCCGACTTGCCAGACCAGGTTCACACCCTGAAAAAAGTCGAAATAATCGATGTTCAGAGTTGAAACAACGCCGCCGCTGTGATGAGTATCACTTTGCCCCGTGACATTTGCCACTATGGAAGTCCAGCCCGACCGGGTAGCATATAGGATGTATCCGCATTCCTGTCTAGCTCTGGGGGAGGACAAACATGGAAGAAGAAGTCGTCATCAAGCAGCAATACTGTGCGGCGGTTCGCAAGCAAGTGCAACTGATTGAAACGCGCATCTACCCGGAAAGCGATTTCCTGGCGATGGACGAATACCGCCTCAAGAAAACCGAATGCGCTCTGGGTCTGGAATGCAGCATGGACGATCACGTGCACTGCGTGTGGGCGGGTGGCGGTGGCGCCGATCCGTTTTCAAACGCTTAGCCTTCGCGCTTCGACCACTTCCGGGTAGTTCACATCAACCGCGCAGACGCGGTTTGAGAGTACGCCCTATCGCACACTGAGCGAAACTTTTACTATGGAATCTATCGACAACTCGAACGAAGCAACCGACGCACACCTGTCGTGCGGCATTTGAGGCGCGCTTTCACTGCGTCCCGTGGGGACGCTGCCCGAACACATCTGCCGCCCGCATTGCGGCCCGCATCGCCGCACTTACTTTAGACGGACGCCGCGCTCGGTCACGCGGGCCGGCCGCAACAAACTCAACCGACAGCGCGCCCGCTCGCGCTAATCACAGAAACCTGGTTGCTTGCGAGGCAAGGCCAGGTTTCTGAATCTCTACTACCACGATGATCTTTCAGGGCCGCTGGCACGCCACCTCCTATGCGCTGAGCCTCAAAGACTCATCGCTAAGCGTAGCGATCAACGGTGATTACATTCTGGTGTGCGATTTGGCCGGGCGGCTGTACAGTGTTTATCAAGCCGGACGTCATCAGCGCCGCAGCCTAAGCGGGCAAGTCCTGCAAAAGTGGACGCCCCCTGTGGGGACAACGACGGAGCGCCAGCGCCGCTGGTTCACTCAGGCAGAAGTCGATCTACTGCTTGATGAGGCGGCCAGGCACTTTCGACAACTACACGCCGCATTGCCTACACCCGCTTGGGAATGGGTGACCCCGCCCGATCGAGCTTCTGCGCTCGACGAGCTCTTACACGTCATTGAGCGGGCTGGGCGCTTTGATAGCGGCCGGGCACGCGCGGATGCGGCGCGTTTTGCCAAAGTCTATTCGCCGATCGGCATTCTGCCGCCCGATCAATATTTGGCCCTGGTGCTCCAGGCCACCACAGGCTGTTCCTTTAACACCTGCACATTCTGCGATCTTTACCATCAACCGTTTCGTGTCAAAACGCCCGCCGAATTTCGCCGGCACTTGCACGAAGTCCGGGAGTATCTGGGCGCCTCGATCCTGCTGCGCCAACGTTCGATATTTTTGGGTGCGGCCAACGCGCTGGCGATTCCCCTGCCGCGCTTGCTGCCATTGTTGGAGATCATTCAGGAAGAGTTGCGACCCTCACCCCAACCCCTCTCCCTTGAAGGGAGAGGGACAAGGAGTGGGGGTGAGGTCTACGCCTTCCTCGACGCTTTCACCGGTACCCGCAAGAGCGTAGAGAACTACCGGGCCTTGGCCGAGCGCGGCTTGCGCCGTGTGTACATCGGGCTGGAGTCCGGACATGATCCGCTGTTAGAATTTGTGCGCAAGCCCGGCCACGCGCGCGATGCGATCGAGACGGTGCAGGCCATTAAAGCCGCGGGGATCAACATCGGCCTGATCGTGTTGATAGGTCTGGGCGGCGAGCGTTTTGCCGCCGGTCACGCGGCGGATACGATCGCCGTGTTGAATCAGTTACACCTAGACACCGGCGACCTGTTGTATTTCAGCGATCTGGTTGAAGAACCCGGCGCACCTTATCCGGTTTTGGCAGCTCAATTGGGCATCCGTGCCTTGACGGCGCCAGAACGCGCCGCACAGCGTAACACGCTGCGCAGCGGCTTGCGACCAAGCGGTGTGAAGATCTCCAACTACGACGTGCGCGAGTTTGTGTATTGACTGGAAGCCCAATCCCCCGGAAGCTGATAACCTCCGGGAGGCTAGCAAACCCAACCCATGACAAAGGATAGACTATGACTCAAAACGATCCCCGCATTCTTGAACTGCGCCGCATGCGCGAGCAGTCTCGTATCGGCGGCGGCGCCGATCGGATCAAGAAGCAGCACGCCAAAGGCAAGTTGACTGCGCGTGAACGGCTGGAACGGCTGCTCGATCACGGCACATTCAACGAACTCGAACCGTTCATCACTCATCAAGGCGACGAGATGGGCCTAGCCACGGAAAAGTATCTGGGCGAAGGCGTGATCACCGGCTACGGTCAGATCGACGGGCGCACGGTGTACGTGTACGCGCAGGACTTCACCGTGTACGGCGGCACGCTCAGTGAGATGCAAAGCCACAAGATCTGTCGGGTGATGGATCTGGCGCTGCGTAATGGCGTGCCCATCATCGGCCTCATCGATTCCGGCGGCGCGCGCATTCAAGAGGGTGTGCGCAGTTTGGGCGGTTACGCCGAGATTTTCCGCCGCAACGCGCAAATGTCGGGCGTCATCCCGCAGATCAGCGTGATGCTGGGACCGTGTGCGGGCGGTGCAGCGTATTCACCCGCCCTGACTGATCTGATCATCATGGTCGAGAAACACTCATACATGTTCCTCACAGGCCCACAGGTGATCAAAGCCGTGACGGGCGAACAGATCGATACGGAGTCGCTGGGCGGCGCGGATGTCCATATGTCAGTCAGCGGCACAGCGCACCTCTCGACCCTGACGGAACAAGAGGCCTTGGATTTGTGCCGCCGCTACCTGGGCTATCTGCCGTCCAATAACGTGGAAAATCCCCCGTATTACAAACCCAGTGACGATCCGCTGCGTATGGACGAAGGACTCAATTCGATCATCCCGATCGATCCTTCCCTCCCCTACTCCATGCACGATGTGATCGAACGCATCGTCGATACCGGATCGTTTTTGGAGATTCAACCGACCTTCGCGCGTAACGCCGTTGTCGGGTTGGCGCGCATCGGCGGGCACAGCGTGAGCATTGTGGCGCAGGAGCCTACGGTGATGGCCGGCGTAATCGACATCGACGCCGCCGACAAGATCACGCGCCACGTCCGCATGTGCGACTGCTTCAACATTCCGCTCGTTACTTTTGTGGACTCGCCCGGCTTTTTGCCCGGCATCAATCAGGAGCACGGTGGCATCATTCGCCATGGGGCTAAAGTGTTGTATGCCTATTCGGAAGCGACTGTGCCCAAGGTCAGCATCATCACGCGCAAAGCCTACGGCGGTGCGTACGTTGTGATGAGCAGCAAGTATCTGGGCACCGACGTGAACTACGCCTGGCCCAGCGCGGAGATCGCGGTGTTGGGTGCAGAAGGTGCCGTGAACATTCTCTTCAAAGAAGAGATCGACTCCTCGCCCGAACCGGCAGTCATGCGCGCCAAACTGGCCGAGGACTACCGGCAAAAGTTCAACAATCCTTATCACGCGGCCAGCGCCGGTTACGTGGACGACGTGATCGAGCCGCGCGAAACCCGCGCCAAGATCATCGCGGCATTGGCCGCGCTGCGCGACAAGTACGCGCCCGCCCCGCCGCGCAAGCACGGGAACATGCCCGTCTAAAACATGAAGCGTAAAGACAGATTTTACGTTTTGCCCTTTACGCAACTGCGAGAATCCAATGAGCGAAAATCTATTGATTGCCCTCCAAATCACTCTCATCGGCATGTCGCTGGTCTTTGGCGTCATTGTCGTGTTGTGGCTGATGATGTCGCTGCTGGTGCGCCTGACCACGCAGCGCGAGAAACCGCTGAAGGAAGCGGCCGCGCCCAACCTGGCCGATCCCTCTAACCTGAAACGGCGGGCTGCTATCGCCGCCGTGAGCGTGGCTCTGGCGCATGAACTGACGCCGCAGCTGCACGAATTCCCCGAGCCGCCCACGTCGATGGTCAGCGCGTGGCAGGCCATTCAGCGCAGCCGCTACCTGACCCAACGTTCCTTACAGCGCCGCCTGAGAAGATAGCTGGGAAACCGCGTCTCTTCGTTCTTGTCTCTGATTCCAGCAGAGTGGAAGAAACCCGGTTTCTCGCCAAGGCAAATTTCTAAAAAGGCCCACACCTATGAAACTCATCGTCAAAGTCGAAAATCAATCGTTTGAAGTCGAAGTCGGCGACATTCATGCCCGGCCCATCATCGCCACCATCGCGGGTGAAGCGTTCGAGGTCTGGCCAGAGGACGTGCAGCTGGTAAGGTCCACGGTTCAGGTCGGACAGGTTGCTAGCTTGCCGACAGTCGCTGCGTCAGTGCCTCGACCGGCAACGGCTCATTCTGCTCCAAAATCCTCCACGCCCACAGCCTCGACGGTCGGGGCCAAAAGCGTCCTGGCGCCTTTGCCCGGCGTGATCGTCGCAGTCAACGCCAAGCCCGGCGACGCGGTGGAGTCCGGGCAGGAGCTGTGCATCATCGAAGCGATGAAGATGAAGAACGTCATCCGCGCGAACCGCTCGGGAACGATCGAAGCGGTACACATCACGGTGAACCAGCACGTCAAGCATCACGATGTGCTGTTGGAATTCACCGACTAAGGCGCGAGGACTACTACTATGGATTTGTCACAGGTCTTCACCGAACTCACGAAAGGGTTTGCCAATCTCTCGATCGGCAGCGTGGTCATGATCGTGGCAGGCTGTGTGTTGGTCTATCTGGCGATTGCGAAAGAATACGAACCGGTGCTGCTGCTCCCGATCGGCATCGGCTGCGTCATCGCGAACATCCCTATGACGGGCATGACCGGCCCCGAAGGCTTGTTCACGACACTCTATGACGCCGGGATCAAGAATGAGTTATTCCCGCTGTTGATCTTCATCGGCGTCGGGGCCATGATCGATTTCAGTCCGTTGCTGTCGCAGCCCAAGATGGTCCTGCTGGGCGCGGCGGGACAGTTCGGCATCTTCGGCACACTGCTGCTGGCCACGCTGCTGGGCTTTCCCCTGAACGAAGCAGCCTCCATCGGCGTGATCGGCGCGATCGACGGGCCGACCTCGATCTTCGTGGCGTCCAAACTCGCGCCGAATCTGCTCGCCCCGATCGCGGTGGCCGCTTACTCATACATGAGCTTGATCCCAATCATCCAGCCGCCGATTATGAAATTGATGACGACGAAGCGAGAGCGCCTGGTGCACATGGAGTATGCGCCACGGCCTATCTCCAAAGGCGCACTAATCGCTTTCCCCATCGTCGTAACGCTGGTCGTCGGCATCATCGTGCCGGACGCCGTGCCTCTGATCAGCATGTTGATGCTGGGCAACCTGCTCAAAGAAAGCGGTGTGGTCGATCGGTTGAACAAGGCCGCGCAGAATGAAATCATCAACATCGCCACGTTGTTCCTGGGCCTGACCATCGGCTCCACGATAACGGCCGACAGGTTCCTCTCCTGGAGCACATTGGCTGTGCTGGGCTTAGGGCTGATCGCGTTTGCGCTCGATACCGTTGCCGGGCTGTTCTTCGGCAAGGTCATGTGCTGGCTCAGCGGTTACAAGATCAACCCCCTCATTGGTGCGGCGGGCATCAGCGCCTTTCCGATGGCGGGTCGCCTG
>JAUQXC010000219.1 GCA_030834825.1 Thermoflexales bacterium | reverse complement strand
TGATTACGACCTTGGCCGCACAAGCTGCTAAGGCGTTGGAGACAGCGGGCCTGTACGCAAAACTCAGCCGGCAGATCGATGGTCTGCATTTGGTGGTGCAAGAGGCCGGTACGGCGCGCGTATTGGAGCGTGTGCTCGATGGCATCAACCAACTTTTGGGTGAATCAACTTCATCCAGTATCAATCTATATAATGTCGAAACGGGACAGTTCCATGGCAGTTATCAGGCCGCGGGTGAATTGAAAGAGTATTTGCAGGGCGTGCCGCCCCGGGTGAGCGGCACCAGCTCATATGTGTTGTCCACCGGCCAGCCCTTGTATTTAGACGATGTACGTGTTCCGCCACCGGGCCAGCCTACCATCCGCCCAGAATCGATCGAGCGTGGCGTGATTGCTTTTGCCGCACTGCCGTTGCGATGGCAGGCACGCATAGTGGGTGTGTTGTTTATCAATTTGCGGAAACCAGTGCATTTCTCTGATGAGATTAAACGCATCTTGGAATTGTATGCCAGTCAGGCGGCTATCGCACTGGTCAATGCGGAACTCTATGAAGATTTGCAGCGCCGCGCGCGCTATTTGCTGTTGCTGAATGCAGTTTCACAACGGGCCAAGGAACTGCTGGATGTGCGGCAGTTGTTTGATCTCGTGGTGCGCGAAGCACGGTCTACGCTCAATGCGGATCGGTGCATCTTGTTCATCTTAAATGATGAAGGCGTGTTGGTGGCGCAGGCAATGGAGGGTGTCGATCGGGCCGCGGCCCGCTTGACCTACCCGATCGGCGAAGGGTTGGCCGGCTGGGTGGCGCAGGAAGGGCGCTCGGAGCGTGTGCTGGATACCCGGCATGACGAGCGCCTGATCAGCAAGGCCACACAAGTGCCGGACCAGCCGCGCACGGTGGTGCTGGCTCCGTTGTGGATAGAAGGCAAAGTTGATGGCGTGTTGTCGATAGACCGGGAACCCGACTCGCCCTTCGACGAAGACGATCAACGCTTTGTGGAAACCTTGGCCGTGCAGACCGGCATTCTGTGGCGGCAGATCGCGCTGCGCGTGCAGCGCATGGACGGTTTCAAACGCCAGCGTAATCCGTATGTGGTGGGCGAACCAATCCGCAATCCGGAGGGCTTCTTTGGACGGCGGTCGCTGATCCAGCAAATCGTAGATGGCGTCCACCAGAATAACTTCATTTTGTACGGTGAGCGCCGTATCGGCAAGACCTCGGTGCTGTTTCAGATCGAGCATCGGCTGAGCGAAGTGTCCAAGCAGCCCGATAAATATTTCTTCTTGCCAATCTTTGCCAGTCTGCAAGGCATCTCTGAATCCGAGTTTTTTGACTTCTTGATTGACCGCATGGCCTATGCCACCGGACAGCTGCGCGGCAGCAGTCATGGTCCGTTTGGCCTGGAAGACTTGCTCAAGCGGGTTGTGCCTGAGTTGCAGGCTGGGCATCCGGAGCGGAAAGTGCGCCTGGTGTTGCTGTTGGATGAGATGGATCAGTTTACACAGTACGGCTCGGCCACGCACGAGCTGTTTCGCAGCGTCGCCCAAACGCGCGTAGGCGAACATTTGAAAATGATCATGACCGGGGTGTCGGTGCATCGCGTAGCGCAGTTGCGTACCAGCCCTTGGTACAACCTGTTTGAAGACATCGAAATTCCCGAACTGGATGAGGTGGACAGTCGCCAGTTGGTGATCGAACCCGTGCGGGGGTACTATCACTACGCGCCAGAGGCACTTCATATACTGTTGGATCGAACCGATTACAAACCGTGCGAGATTCAACGCTTGGCCTGGCACTCCGTCAACGTGATGCTGGCACGTGTGCGCGCCGCCGGACAAGTGCTGGATGACTCGCTTACCGCCGTGATCGATATTGCGCCTGAGGATGTGCTCGCGGCAACGGCCTTGGTGCTGGCCGAGAAGGACGGGGAATATCGCGAACTGTGGGCGCAGTTCCCGACAGCGCAGCAAGCAGCGCTGCGTGAGGCGCAGCTATCCGACAGCCGGCTGCGGGCGGCACTCGTGAGCGTCAATGACAAAGCGCTTTTTACACCTGAGCAGCTCTATAACATTACACGACATTCTGGCGGGAAGTGGCGTTTAACCTATTTGTTCGACACCTGGTTGAAAGGATTAGACACATGAGACCTCCCTATCTGGCCGGCCCGGTGGCCTTTGGCAGTAACTTCTATGGCCGCACGCTGCTGGTGGCCCAATTATTAGATCGGCGTCAGACCTGTGTCCACCTCGTCGGCAACCGCCGCTCCGGCAAGACTTCCGTACTGCATCGTGTGGAAGAACAAACGGAGGCAGTGTCTTTATTTGTCAATTTGCAGCGCACGGGCAGGCGCGCCGTCGAACTAGGCGCTGAGCTAGCGCGGCAGCTCGCTGATGCTCAACAGCGGTTCCCTGTGTTGGAGCAGGTCAAACGCGAACCACTGACCGATGCTTGCGCAATCATCGATTCGTTAGCGAGCGTGGCCGCGCAGCACAAGTTGACCGTGCTCCTGTTATGGGACGAAGGCGAGAAACTACTGGAAATGGAACCCGGCGATCTGGAGTGTCTGCGTGCTTCGCTGCAAGATAAGCCGCAGTTGCGGACCATCTTGGCCGCCACGCAGCGGTTGAGCCGCTTGATGGTGAAACACGCAGGCAACACCTCGCCTTTTTTGCACGGCTTTGCTACCGTCTACTTGCCACTGCTGAGCACAGCTGAAGCGATCGAGTTGATTAGCCAACCCAACAATGATGAGGGCCCGGTACATGTGACTGAAGCACTCGCGGCGCAGATCGTCGATTTGACTGGCGGGCAGCCGTATTTGATTCAATTACTATGCTGGCGCTTGTTCAGGCCCGATGGTTCTCTGCGCCCCATCGAGTCGGATGATCTGATCGTAGACGAGGCCCTGGGGAGTGTCTTTCAAACCGATTACGATGGTCTCTCGTCCGCTGAGCGCGCGATCTTGATAGCCTTAGCGAAACAGCCTGCCGGCCCCGCTGAATTATCGCAGGTCTTGAGCATTCGCCTCGATCTATTGCGTAACCACCTGTACGTTCTGCAGCAGGTAGGCTTGATTAGCCGAACAGAAAGCACGTATCAGATAGCCAATTTCTTCTTGCAAAACTGGCTGGAAACGGACCGCATGCAGAATTCGCCGAACGGTGCCCGCCGCTACCCACCACCCGAAGATAAGGCGACATTGAGCAAGCAACTCGCTGAGGCGCGCAACAACCTGCGGCTGATTGAGGACCGCAAGGCCCAGTATGTATTGGAAGTGGATGTGCCACTACAACTCGTCAAAGAAGAACGTCGTCTGAAAGATCGCATTGCTGAATTAGAACAGCAGGTGAGTGCGGAATAGACCGAAGACGCTATGCCTGATGTGAATGATTCTGAACTGCAAGCGCAGGTCAAATTGCTGCGAAATCTACTGGAGAAGAAACGTCTTACTCAAGACAAGTACGAGGCCGAACTGTTTGCTTTGGGTGTGGATCCAGCAACGGTCGGGCCGACGATCAGCGTCGCCGGCGACTACGTTGATCGTTCGAGACGTGGCGACACGACGATTTGCCTTGAACCGCTGGAGTCACAGGGATTAGAAATGCGGCATCCAGAGCCAGATCATAGCCCATTAGCCCTCGTTGCTTGTAAACAAGAGTGTCGCCGTTCAGTTCAAGACCCCTTGGCATAGAAGGTGCGGCTTCTTCCGAAAGAGGAATCGGCAGGAGACGGTCGGTGCGCGTATCCAGATTGTAATGGTGCAGCTGATTATCTTGGACCGAGACCCACTCAATGTTCTTCCCGCTAATAACGGGATACCAATCGATCGTGTCGATACCACTCGACCGTGCCGATCGCGCGAGGCCCCAACATGGGCATTGTGCCAATCTTAAAATCTTCATTCGTTGTGAGGTGGTGGGCATAAACATCGGGTGTGTCATCATTATTGGAAACATCCAAATAAATTACCCATTGCCCAGAAATGCGAGGGCG
>JAUQXC010000218.1 GCA_030834825.1 Thermoflexales bacterium | reverse complement strand
AGAAGTGTGGATCAATTATCTCAGCAATGCCATCAAATACGGTGGCCGGCCGCCGCGCGTGGAATTGGGGGCAGACCTGCAGCCCAATGGCATGGTCCGCTTTTGGGTACGGGACACCGGCCGGGGTCTCACGCCCGATGAGCAGCAACGCTTGTTCAAGCCGTTTACACGAATCGAAAGCGTGCGGGCAGACGGGCATGGATTGGGATTGTCGGTCGTGCAGCGCATTGTAGACAAACTGGGCGGTCAAGTTGGAATCGAAAGCATTCCGGGCCAGGGCAGCACTTTTAGTTTTACACTACATTGCTGCCGGTCCTAGACTGCAACTGCTCAGTCTGTAATGCTTCGCCACCACCGCGTGCGCGGGAATGACCGCTGAATCGTAATCGTAAATTGCTTATTTCGTCGGGCGGCGGAACAGGGGAGAGTTGGAGTCGGGTGGAGTAAGGCCAGGTCACTATTTTTTGATCACGCTGCGGGGCGTTGATCGGGCGAGACCTGGCCTCGCTTCATCTCTAAGCGAGCTAAGGGAGCATAATGAAAAAGAGCCAGGTTAAATCGAACGACCGATTCGCCGCCAAACAGGACGCTGAGATCGATGAGCTGGAAATCGAGGTCGATTTCGACGAGAGCGCAGAAAACGAACCGGAATTTGGCTGGATGACTGCCCCAGAAGAGGCCGACCTCGCCGAGTTAGATGACGAGACCGAGACGGCTGAAGAAGAAGTGGAACCGGGGTTGGAGGATGCGGGCGAGTTTGACATCGTCGCTCACTACTTTCATGAATCGGCGTGCCACAAGTTGTTGTCAGCCGAGCATGAACGCTCGTTGACTGAGGCGGTGCAGCGCGGGTCGGCGGCGCGCCGGCGGATGGTGCGTAGCCACTCGTTGACGGCGGCCACTCGACGCAGACTCACAGAGACGATTGAGCAGGCTGACCAAGCCCGTGAAGAGCTGGTGCGGTTGAATGCTCGTCTGGTGATCAGCATTGCCCGGCGTTACCAAAACCTGGGTCTGCCATTGATGGATTTGATCCAGGAAGGCAACATCGGGTTGTTGCGCGCCATCGATCGGTTTGAGCCGGCTCGCGGGCTGCGCCTTTCCACGTATGCGACCTGGTGGGTGCGGCAGGCCGTCAATCGGGCCGTGGCTAATCAGGGCCGCACCGTGCGCTTGCCCGCCTACCTGCAGGATCGACTGCACAAACTGCAGCGCGCCGCACAAGATTTGGAACAAACCTTGGGGCATATGCCCGATGATGAAGAACTGGCCGACAGCCTGAAGGTTGCGCCAGAGCAAGTCCATGCGCTGCGCGTCGTAACTGGATCAGTTGCTTCGCTGGATGACCCCTTCAGCGACGAAGATGAAGAATCGCCGATTGCGCAGATCGAAGACGTGAGTGTGGTGCCGCTTGACGAGTTAGTGGCGCGCCATCTGCTGCACGAAGCGGTGGAGCGTGCCCTGGACGAATTACCTGCGCGTTATGCCGTGATTCTACGCATGCGCTTTGGCTTCGGCGGAGATCAGCCCCGGACGCTGGAGTATATCGCGCGTAAGTTGGACTTGAGCCGCGAGCGAGTGCGACAGATCGAACGCGAGGCGTTTGTACGGCTGCGAACACAAAGGGACATTTGCCGGCAAAGGTGACCCTGGTGCAGATCACCTTTTCGCCAAGTTAGCTCTTCGGAAGTGAGTGGAGAAGGCCCGGCGGCCCACCGGCGCACTGGGCCGGGCCTGGTGGGCTGAGCTCAAGGAGCGTCAGTCGCCGCTGAACCCCCGCCAGGTTGATCGTAATTCTGCTCTAATCGGAACCCCCACCATTTTCAACAGCAAGTTTACCACGCAAGTTTAGCTGTTCAAGGCATCCCTGTCTAACTTCACAAGGTTATTGCAATCAAACTGCAAGCCAGCTGCAAGACATCTGAGAGCTTCTTGTGGGTGAAAAGGGCCTATAGTTAGACATCAAATACTTCTCAGCCAGATGTCTTTTCGTCGTAATGTGCAAATCTCCATGCCGTAGCGCGCATTCACCTGGAGGCAAGTCTTTACTGTGGACTTCGCCCGCGATTGGACGCTGGCGGGGAACAAGCTTATCCCCCACTATACCGCGCCGCAGCTGGCTGGTTACCACTTATTCCACTGTCAAGACGTGAATCAAGTAAGTAGTTCTGGATTTGCCTGGAGACGATTTTCAGGGAGGAACGCGACATTGAAGCGGGGTTAATTGAATATTGCCGAGGAGGCCTGTAGTGAATCACCACCGTCTGTTGTCGAGTCTGTTCGCCTTTGTCGTCGGAATCATCGGAGTGATGGGTCTGCTGGCAACGTTGTCGCTACCTGCTGCGGCACAGCCCAACGCGGCCTGGCAGGCAGTCGATCTGGATCACGTGCCGCTGGCGGAGAATCCTTCCGCAATCGCCGCGGCGATCGAGCCGGTTGAGGCTGCGCTGAGCTTGCCTCCACTCGATTGGCCTGTGACGATCCCGCCCACCCACAGCTTGCCCTATCGCCCAGGTGGATCACCTCCTGTAGGTGTCTCTCGATCTTCCACCCCACCTGCCTATCACCCTGGATTCAATGCTACCCAACAGAACGGTCCTGCGCAACCTCCCCCGCTGGTACATGCCACTGATCTGGCGGAAGCTTCGCACGAAGCCCGTACCGCTGCAAATTTGGATTCGCTGAATCCAACCGGACGATCGCTTGCGAATAATTCCCATGAATCGCTAAGCGCGCCGCTGGCGCCGCCCATGTCCGGCAGCGCCGATCTCGCCATCTGCCTCAACACCGATCGCGTGTGGGGCGTGGTCAGCGCCGGCGAGACGGTCACCGTTGCGGTCAACGATACGCCCATGGGTGCAAATCTGGCGGATGCCAGCGGTTTCTTCTGGACCACGCTCTATGCCGCCGACGGTCAGCGCCCCGGACTGACGGCCGTCGATGACGTGGCGATTTATCATGGCACGTCGGCGGGCGTCACGCTGGGCGCAATCGACGCGCAGATCGATCTGCTGCACGACGTCGTCTCTGGCACGCTCGGCGGCGTGCCCACGCCGATCGACGTCACGGTCTATGTGCCGTGGGGCGAGCCGACGACCGCGTCTTACAGCAAAACGGTCAGCACCGACATCCTGGGCAACTTCAGCGCCGATATGAGCGATGTCTGGAATCTGAAGTCGGAAGACACGGCGGTGGTGAGTTACATCGAAAACGGTATCGAAGTTCATCGCCATGTCTATCCCGCCCACAGCCTGATGGTGCGTGCGCCGTGGCAAACGGTGCGGGGCTTTGCGGCGCCCGGTTCGCTGGTAACGGTCACCGTCTATCTGTCCGATAGTGTGAGTGTGAAAGAGGTGATAACGGCTACCACCGCCCTCGATCTTGTGCAGGGTGGATGGCGCGTGTCGCCGACCAGCGATCTGGTTGCGAGCGACATCGTCGTTGCGCAGTTCGCCGATGGAGTGGTATTGAGCCGCACGGTTGATCCGCTGACGATCAACGTCGATCCGATCAACGATCAGCTGACCGGCCA
>JAUQXC010000217.1 GCA_030834825.1 Thermoflexales bacterium | reverse complement strand
CTTCCGCGAATACTTCATCGACTTCACGGACGTGGACGAGAATGAACCGGGCAATATGCCGGTGCCCGCCAACTCCCCGACGGGCGATCCCAACATCGCCGATCCGTTGATCCCGTTCAACGATCCCTATACCACTACCATTCGAGCGGTGGGCGCGCCTTTCAATGTGGCAGCTAATCGCAATCAACCCGTGTGGATCGATTTCAACATCCCCGAAGCGACTGTCGGCGGAACGTACACCGGCGTGATCACCGTCACGGCTTCCGGCGAAAGCAGCATCGTCGTGCCGGTGACGTTGACGGTGTGGAACTTCGTGCTGCCCGATATGCGATCGGTGACGACGCATTTCAGGCTGAATCTCAACACACTCATCTGGTATCACCGCAATACCTACGCTTGCTCCGGCAGCAACTGCTGGCTGGATTGGACACCGTACGCGCGCACGCTCGTCAAACGTTACGAGGAACTGGCGCACACGCATCGCATTGATACGGAACAGTCCTTTATTCCTGATCCCGGCAACGGTTGCAGTCCGCCGAGCAATTGGAGCGCTTACGATGCGGCTATGCAGCCCTACATGACCGGTAGCTACTGGAGTGATGGGGTACCCAGCGGCCGCATCGGCACGCCCTTCACGCCCGGCGCTGATTGGGGCTACGAACAGACTTGCACGCCCACTCAATATACGGCTTTAGCTCAAGCCTGGGCGTCACATCTCAAAACCAAAGGCTGGTTCACTTCCACGATCGTCTATGCCCTCGACGAGCCAGACGATGCCTATTTGCCCGCCATTGCAGAGGATTCACAGCGCATGCAGCTGGGTGATGCCGCCTGGAAAGCGCGCATCATGGATACCACCGATCCCACACCCAATGACGTGGGTACGCTCAATCCGGCGTTAGGCATTTATTGTGTGGCTTTGAAGCGCTACGACCACTGGAACTATGACGGCGGCACTCCGGCTGGTGAAATTCCCTATGGCCGCAGCGAATGGCCCACGCTCTTCGCGCAAAACATCCGGCTGTGGTTCTACGAGAGTAACGCGCAGAGTGCGCCCTATCCGACGTTTGCCACCAACACGTTGTGGGGCGTGGAACCGCGCATCATGTTATGGGGCAGCTGGTATGAAAAGGCCACGGGCTTCCTGTATTGGGACACGACGTCCTGGCACGAAGATGCTCCCTGGGGAGTGAACGACGATTTCGGCAAGAGTGGCGACGGCGTGTTGATCTACCCCGGCCATCACGATGGCACCGATGCCGCACAAGGTTATGGCTCTCCCGCCAGCATTACGCTCGATGGGCCGGTCCCGTCTTATCGGCTCAAGGTGATTCGTGCGGGTCTGCAAGATTGGGCCATGTTCAAACTCGCCGAGCAGCTGGGCTATGGCGCGTATGTGCGCGATCAAGTGGCGCGAGTCTATGGTCAGTTAGGACGCTGCACCTGGCAGGGCTGCCCACCGATCGTGAACGGGCAATTCCTGTGGAAGAACGATGCGGCCTTGCTCGAGGAAGTGCGGCACAACATCGCCATGAAGATCCTGGGGCTCAACAATGTTGCCCCCAACGTGCCGAGTAACCCCATTCCAGCGAACAACGCGACGAACGTCTTCACCGCGCAGCCCCTGCAATGGCTGGGCGGCGATCCCGATGGACAGCCGGTCACCTACACGGTTGCCTTTGGCACGGGCAACCCACCGTCATACATCGCGACAGTGACGCAAGCCGCGTATGCGCCCGGCATGATCACCAACACGACGTACTACTGGCGCATCACCGCCACCGATGGGATTAGTCAAACCGTCGGGCCGGTGTGGCAGTTCACCACCATCGCCAGTGAACAGCGGGTGTATTTGCCCTTGATTCGAAAATAGGAGACCAACATGACTACAAAATCTTTCTCGCGTCGTTCATTCTTGAAAGGCAGCACCGCTGCCGCACTCGCCACGCTGCTGCCGCGCGGACCGTTGAGCGCCGCAGGCTTCGCACCAATTGGGAGGTTGAAGCCCGCCGCCGGGCCGATCATCGCCGATCATACCGTGGTCGATCAATATGCCGACATCCCGCAAGCCTATCTCGATCTAATCAAAGAAATGTGGATCTCGGTGCCGGGCGAGTCACATTCGTATGCGTATCGCAGGGGGTGTGAACTATTGCAGGACGCCGATAGTCGCTTTCAAGTCAACGTGCTTGAAGACGGTACACCGGAAGCCTACACCGATCAACATCTCCGGATGAGCCGGGCCACTTGGGGCGATGTAGACAACGCCAGCGGCTGGCACTACGGCTATGGCGAAGAGGATTGGTATACCAGTGACACCGCCATTCAACGCACCAAAGCTCATCTCACCTACTGCCACGCGCACGGTCCGGCTCTGGCCGCCATGGGGTTTGGCTGGTGCTGGGATATGACGTGGCAGAACGACCCCGGCGGCACGACCGATCCGGTGCATCAAGTACAGTGGGCCGGATCGTCAGAGGGCGGGCCGGATGGCAGCTTACGTTGGGGGTTGGATGCCGGTGATGAGACCTTGACCGGTAACTCGGTCTGCATGGACACCTATCTCGGCGCAACACAGCAGTACATCGATCATTGCCAGGCCAACGGCTACCTGACCAAGGTCTTCTTCACCACCGGACCCGTGGACGGCGGCGGCAATACGGATGAGAACGGTTATCAACGCCACTTGAAGCACGAGCACCTGCGCAACTATGTGAAAGCCAACGATAGTCGCATCCTCTTCGATTATGCCGATATTCTCTGTTGGAGCAACGCGGGTGACCAGCAGACTACCGAATGGACCGATCACGGCGGCACACCGCGCACCTACCAGGTGATTCATGATGACAACATGTTGGACCTCGACGGTTCCTATAACGAAGACGGCGACCACATCGGCGAACGCGGTGCGCTGCGGTTGGCAAAAGCCTTGTGGTGGATGCTGGCGCGCCTGGCCGGTTGGGATGGCACACCGGCCAATGCGCTGATTCTGCGCGGCTCGTCGTCCGATCAAACCGTGCGTCTGAGTTGGGAACTCAACACGACCTTGCCGGGTACCGCCACCTGGCGCATTACCTACACCGGCTCGACAGGAACTCCACCTTCGCCGATTGATGATATTCCGCTCGCCACGCGCGCCTACCCGGTGACGGGCCTGACCAATTACACACCTCACACCTTCACCCTGAGCGCCATCGATGGTGGCTCGGCGGTGTTAACGCAAACCATTCAAGCCACGCCAACCGATCGGTTGGTGTACTTACCGCTGATTCTCAGATAGTGGAAGAGCAAAGTGAACATGCAACCCATCAAACGTTGGATTACCAGCTTGGCCTTGTTGATAGCCGGTTTAGTGTTGGCACTGAACTGGCCGCAACTCACTACCGCTCAACCACAGCGCGTTGAAGAAAATACGCGCCCTGTGGTTGACCTGCTCCACAACGATCCCGCGACACCCCTGGCTACCATCAGTCAGCTGAGTCAGCATGGCATCACGTGGACATTCAGTCAACCTACGGAGTACGGCCAGTTTGCCAACGGCGATTACTGGGTGATCGGGCCGGTGACCATCACAGCGATCTCCCCCGCATCGAGCCTCAGCGGCACGCGCACGCTCAATGGTTCGATGTTCAACCCCTCGCCTACAAACGGATCTACGCAGGGCTATGACAGCGCCATGTATGGCGGCTACGGCCCGGATTTCGATGCGGCTCTCAACGTCGCCCGCCCGAATGATCAGGCCTTGTCAGCGGCCAATCCTTTGATCGCGCCGCCGGGTTCATCGCTGGTCTCTGCGATCAGTCTGCCCGAAGCCGGGGCGCGTCCGCAATTGAAGACCGCGGCGATCTTGACTGTATTGGCCGCACCCGCCCCGATCGGAAGCTTTCGACCTCCCTACAGCGGCAGCGACAAGACCATCCGCTTCAATACATCGCAGCTCAATCGCGCGCTCCTGGCTCATTTGCCACCGGTGGCGGACACACCCTCCCTAGCCCAGGTGGAACGCTCTTTTGAAAGACCCTGGATCGATCATGTTCCCAATTGGCTCGGCGGCTATCATCATCCCGCCGATAACATGCCCGACTACGGACGCGAGATCGCCACTGAAGTCGGTATCGGTGCCTTGATGCTGCATCTCGATTTCACGCCGCAAGAGAAAGAAACGCTGCTCGTCCGCTATGTCCAGCTGGGTCTCGACTTATATGGCGTAGTCAGCAACGGTGGTGAAGACAACTGGCCGCCCAACGGCGGACACTCCAGCGGGCGCAAATGGCCGATCGTCTTTGCCGGGATCATGCTCGACGACGATGCCATGCAGCACATCGGTCCCGGCGACGGATCGGGCACGGTGATGTTCGGCGAGGACGGTCAGACGTTCTACGTCGCACAGGCCGACATCGATCGGACGCATGACCCCGATCTGCGCGGCTGTTATCTGGAGGAATATCAAACATCCGATCTGGACCTGCCCGAATGGGGCATCGTCCACAGCCATGATCCCGAGGCCGATAACAAAGCCTGGTGCGCCGTCTACCGTCAATGTTGCACGGCCAACGCCTGGGCCGGGTTCGTTTTGGCCGCTCACATCATGAATGCCAAAGCGCTGTGGGATCATGCTGCGTTGTTCGATTATCAAGATCGCTATATGGCACTGGAAGCGCCCGGAGATTGGACACGCTGCTGGGATGGTTTTACCGAAGCGATGTGGGATACCTATCGCGGCAACTACGATCTCGTCTGGCCGGGATTGCAGCTGCAAGGTACCCCGGACGATCAAATGATTCGCCTCACGTGGAGCTTCAGCGGCACCCTGCCCGTGACCCACACGTGGCAGATTGCCTACTACAGCCAGACTGTGTCAATCACGATCGCTAACATCATCAGCCCCACACGCGCTTATACGCTGACCGGACTGACCAACTATCAGTGGTACACGGTCACGCTAAATGCGCTATTGGATAATGCGCCTTTCTTGACGGACACCCTCAAACTGATGCCGACCGATCGACTGGTCTATCTGCCGTTGATCAGGAAATAGGAAGCAGAAACCGGGTTTCTCCGATCTTGTGTTCAATCCATAGGGAAAGTAGAAACCCGGTTTCTCCACCAGCAGCGTCAATTGAAACAGGAGTTACTCATGTTTCGCACCAGGCTCGCCCTAATTTTCATTCTGTGCATTGCCTTGATCAGTGCCGTGCGACCATTGTCGGCCAGCCCGACGGCGGTTACCTACTACGTGTCCAGTTCAACCGGCGACGACGATGACGACGGCCTTTCAGAAGAGAAGGCGTTTGCCACCCTGGCCAAAGTGAACGCGCTGAACTTGCAGCCGGGCGATCGGGTCTTGTTGAAGTGCGGCGATGTGTGGCGGGCCGAACAGCTGATCCTCAGCAAGTCCGGCACAGAGCTGGTCCCGATCGTGATCAGCTCGTACCCGGAAGGCTGCGCCAACAAACCCATCCTCTCCGGCTCACGTTCGATCGGCGGCTGGGTACCAGATGCAACCAACGTCTATCGGGCCGATCTCTCAACCACCGATTTTCCGCTGGGGATCAATCAACTCTTTCGCAACGGGCAGCGTTTGACATTAGGACGCTGGCCCAATCTCACCGATCCCAACAGCGGGTATGCCTTCGTCGAAGCGCACACCACCGGCGGCAATCAGATCACGGACGACCAACTGCCCGCCATCGATTGGACTGGCGCGATCGTGCATATCAAGAACATCCGCTGGTCGATGCTCGACCGGCAGGTGACGGGCGTCAGCGGCCACGTACTGACGCTCAATCAAGGTCTATCGTGTCTGATCTCGGGCTGGGGCAATTGTGTGGGCTGGGGTTACTTCATCAACAACCATCGCGCCACGCTCGATCAAGAGGGTGAGTGGTACTACAACGCCGCAACCCGACAAGTCTATGTTTACTCCAGCGGCGGCGTGCCGGGCAACATGGAAGGTTCGGTCATTCAAGAAGAGGCCACCACCCTGCGCCACGGTGGGATCATGTTGAGCAACGGCGCGGCCACCGCCTACGTGATCATCGACAATCTGGAGATCAAGCACTGGTTCAATCACGGCATCGGCACACCGGGCGGCATGAACGGCGACATCTATCATCACCTCACCGTGCGCAACGTGACGATCAAGGATGTGGACAATGCCGGCGTGAATCTGAGCAGCTGGCTGGAACGCCCGTCGAATGGGCGCAAGGGCCTGCGCGGCGGCGATCATTTGACGTTCACCAACAACGTCATCGACGGCGCGAATGCCTTCGGTCTCACCGGCTACTTCGCGGCCTCCACCTTTGAAGACAACACCATCCAGAACATCGCGCTGATCAAGAACCTGGGCAAGTCCGGCATGAGCTGCGGCCTCACTTCGAGCGAGTGCACGGAGAACGGCGACGGCTTCCGCATCCGCTTGTACGACGTGCGCGACTCCGGCTATGGCAACACCCTGCGTTACAATCGCTTCGAAAAGATTGGCTACAACGGCGTGGATGTCTTTGGGCCAGAGACGACACTGGAGAAGAACTTCATCACGCAAGCCTGTTACAGCAAAGCCGACTGCGGCGGCGTGAGGGTGTTTGGCAAAGATAATCTCGCCACGACCACCGTCTACAACATTCATCTTCGCGATAACTTCATCGTCGATATTCCGGGCAACGTCGACGGCTGCCACGCCTCACGCGCCGCGTTCGGCATGGGGCTGTACGTCGATCACTACTCGCGCGATGTCGAAACGCGCGGCAACACCGTCATCAGCACCACGATCACGGGCATCCTGTATCAACGCTCGACAGGCCAGATCGTGGACAACACTGTCTTCAACGCGTCAACCGGAACTGAGTACAGCGCCCACCTCAGCCTGGGCGGCGACGAAACCCGCGCGACCATTACCCACAACACCCTCTATGCACTGAACGACGAAGCCTGGACGGTGTATGCGCGCAGCCTCAGTAACTTTGTTTCTTCAGACTACAACTATCTCTTTCATCCGTACGTGACCAAGCACATCGCTTTCGGCCCGTCCTGGACACGCTATACCTTCGACGCCTGGAAGACTTACAGTGGCCGGGAGAGTCATTCCAAGACGAATTGGTTCACGCAGCCCGCCGGTCAGCCATCACGCGGTATAATCTTCTACAATGCGGCCAAGACACCCCTGACCATCAACCTGGGCTATCGCCAATATCTCGATCTCGATCAGAATCACGTCATGGGCTATGTCACACTGTCACCTTTCACCTCCAGAATTCTGATCGACAACGGTCTGGCGCCCGTGACCCTGGACAGCATCAGCCCGTCTTTGTCTGATGTCGATGAGGCTGCCACCTTTACTTTGACGGCAAACGGTATCGGCTTCACGCCCGGCAGCGTCGTACGTTGGAACGGCAACGCGCGACCTACAACTTTCATCACCAGCACGCAACTCGCGGCCACCGTCTACGCCACCGACGTCAACGTGCTCGGCCTGTATCCTGTTACCGTCTTCGATCCGGCTCCCGTTCCCACCGGCACCACGACACTGCCGCGGCTGTTTCACGTTGTGGCCGACGTCTTCACGGTCTCTCTACCACTGGTGAGGAAGTGAGGCCGCCCAGGAGGAAGACCATGTGAAATCACTCTGACCGCCATTCAACCGCTCGATCCCAAGCACGGCAATCCATAAGGAGGTTGTATGTTACATTCCAAGTTGAATCAATCGTTGATCATTCGGATGATGGTTGTGCTCGCCCTGCTGGCGGGTATCGGACTCGCCACCTGGTTATTATCCACGCCCCGCCTCAGAGCATCCAGTGGTCTGGCGCCGTTGACCTTCACCAGCCCGATCGGCAATCCCCAGTTCGGCCTGGACAAGACGGTGAATAACAGCTCCCCTGCTTCGGGTGAACAGATCAGCTACACACTCAGTTACTCAAACACCCGACCAGGTTCGCAGGCTTTCAATGTGCGGCTGTACGATTTTCTGCCGGCCGGGGTGCAGTTCATTTCCAGCAATCCACCGGCGACGCTTGAACCCAACGGCGTATTGCTCTTTACTGCGCCGTCAGTTGGGCCGAGCACGGGAAACACCAATGTCACCGTGCGCGTGCGCGTGCGGGAAGGTCACAGCCAATTAGTCAATCATGCCCTCGTCGTGGCGGATGGTGTGACGCCCACGGTCGCTTCCCTGTTGACCACTATCCTGCAACCATCCTCCAACTGGCTGCGTCTCGTTAAATTGGGGTATAGCGCCGTGTTGCCCGGTAGTCAGCTAGTCTATACGCTGCAAGCCACCAACCTTGGCACAGCCACGTTGAACGATGTCACGGTGGTGGACGTTATGCCGGGCGGTCTGCCGCTGCTAAGCGCTTCGCCGCCGCCGGACTTGGCGACACTGCCCATGCTCCGCTGGTCGTTAGGCACTTTGGCGCCTATGCAGAGCAAGCTGATCGTGATTACCACGACCGCGCCGGCGGCCACCGGCTCCATCACTAACTCAGCGGTAGCGGGTGCCTTCCAAAACGTCGTAACCCAAACACTCTTTTCCACCCAGATTGTCACCAATGTAGCGATCCTGCGTGTGGCCAAGAGCGGCTCTGCTCCCGCCGTCGATCTGGGCGACACGCTGGTGTACACCCTGCGCTATTCCAATGCGGGCAACCAGGTCGCCACCACCGTTCGTTTGACCGACACCCTGCCCGCCCATCTGACGGTGGTCGGAACATCGCCGGCACCCACTAGCCAGACCGCGCAACAACTGGTCTGGAATCTGGGCACGCTCAATGCGGGTGCTCAAGGACAAGTGGTGATCACCACCACCGTTGGCGGAGCAGGCGGCCGAGTGTTGCACAACATCGCCCACATCACCGGTCAGGCTGGCAGCTATCCAGGTTATGCCGAACTGGATACGCCCGTCCGCCTGGTCATCATGCACTTGCCCATCATCCGGAGGTAAGCATTCTCAAGCGATTTGCTCAGTGAGCTACGCCCTGGACGCCAGGGTTGCCCCTCCCGCCGCGATGCGGTTAATAGGGGTCAGCCTCGATCTCCCAACCGCATAAATCGACCTGGAAAGATGTGAGGCGGAGAATTCCGCCTCGCATCCCATTTTGTACAACCTCAGACCACTCATCAGCAGGAGCGCCTCATTGTGATCAAATTCATTCGGTCAGCTTTCGCGCTGATCAGCGCCATATTCATCTCGCTCTCGCCCCTCTCCAGTCAGATCGCCGTGGCCGCAGACGATTTCGAGTCATACACCTATCGACTGACCCAGTCTACAGGGGCTTATCAGTTCTGGACGACGCTCCCCAGTGAGCACGTCTTCAAAGATTCCCCCGTTCCAGCGGCCACGGGATCAGAGGTGAAAGTCTACGCGGCGAAAAACGAGTTCGAGCCATTTCAGATCGTGGTCAGACCTGCTTCGTCGGGCAACGTGACGGTCAACCTGGGCAGCTTCGGCCCCGGCATCACCGCCGAGCTCTACCAGGTCAAATACGTCAATCTCACGCAGGCCACCGACTATTTGGGCCGCACCGGCCTCAATCCCGATCCGCTGTGGCCGCTGAGCAACGGCGCAACCGTGGCCGTGACCGCCAACGAGAACACCGCTTTCTGGATCAGCGTGCATGTGGACACGACTGTGGCCGCCGGTGATTACATCGCCCACGTGCAAATCGGTGGCGTCAACATCCCCGTGCGCCTGCACGTATTCAACTTCGCGATTCCCGCCGAGCTGCACATTCAATCGCAAATGAATTATTCCGATCAAACGATCCTCACGCGCTACGGCGTTACCGGCACGGGCGTAAATTACTGGACGTACGTGGACAAGCTCAAACAGTACCTGATCGATCATCGCCTGATCCCTCGATCGGTGTTGTGGTCAGGCGGACTGACCACCAACGGGGCAGCGCCCTACATCGACTATAACTGCAACGGAACCTTCACCGATAACCTCGGCATCTGGGGCTTTGAAAAGCCGGCCGAGCGGTATCTCCAGGGCATCGGCCTGATGAATGGCACGTTCACCGCACCCTTCAACCAGGGCGCTGGCTTTTCATCTTTTCAAGCGGCCACCTTCCGCAACAACGATTCCTCCGCCGATCAGCGGCCCGACAGTTTCTGCGGACAGGCCCGCAGCAGCGCCGACTGGTACACCGCCAACAATCCAAGTTCGCCTTACAACCAAAAATGGTTCCAGTACATGGCGGCGATGCAGACCTATCTGCAAAGCCTGGGTTATCTGGACAAAGCCTACTACTACCTGGCCAACGAACCGCAAGATCAAGCCGATTACAATGCCGTGGCCTGGTACTCCAAACAGCTCAAAGCCGTTGCACCCAATTTGAAGCTGATGGTGTCAGAGGAGCCTAAGCCGGAGATCTACAATCAACCCGGCGCCAAGATCGATATCTGGCTGGCGCATTTCGGCATTCACTTCAAGCCCGAGGTGGCGCTCGATCGTTTGGCGAATCACAACGAGGAGACGTGGATCTACTGGCTGTATAACACTTACCTGCCGCGCTTCAACCCCTTCACGATCGATCATCCCGGCGTCGAGAACAAGCTCACCGGCTGGTTCTTGTGGAAGTATCGCCTGCGCGGCATTGCTTACTATCGCTTCAACGATTGGAGCATGAACCCGTGGACCACTCCCATGGACAACAGTCAGAACGGCGAATACTTCATGCTCTATCCGCCCTCGGAAAGCAACACCAACATCAGCTATGGCGCTAACGGCCATCGCTTTGTGCCGTCCATTCGTCTGGAGTTGATGCGCGACAGCCTGGAAGACTACGAATACTTCTACCTGCTGAATGGCGGCCAACAATCGCGCGCCTACGAAGCGAATCCCGCCGATGAAGCGGTGAACCACATCATCGGCGGCGTGCAAGCTTACAATCGGGATAGTGCGCTGCTCTACAATCTCCGGCGCTTGATCGGCTTGAAGATCGGCGGCGAGATTTCATCCATCCCCGCTATCGAACCGCGCTCCACCCACGCCCGATCGGATGGCCCGCCCGGCGATTACTACCTCAACTTTCAAGACCCTGCCGGCCAGCCGACCGGCTCCGTCGTCTACAACGGCCACACCTACACCAAGATCGGTAATGCGCTCTACAACGCTGCGGCTGACTACGGCTGGTATCGCTCCACCG
>JAUQXC010000216.1 GCA_030834825.1 Thermoflexales bacterium | reverse complement strand
AAGGCAATGTTGCGATGTCGGCGGACGAGCTCGCTGTCATGGTTTTGTGCCGATTGGAAGATCAGTATGGTGCTGCCGAACCAGATGATGGGCCACAGGCAGTAAGCCGCTGCCCCCAGAATCTCAGTCAGCACGACAATGAGGACTACATTCAAAATCGGCGTTGCCAGCAAGATCAGATAACCTGAGGATAAATGGCGAGAGTGATTTTCCATTTTAACTTCCCGTCCGCGATCTCAGCGAACTTGCTCGTAAGCAGCGAGGTAGTTCCCTTTGAGCCAAAAGCGGAATGTTTCAGCGGCGCGAGTCAACGATGTTGAGTCAGAGGCTGTTGTCTCAAGTTCTTGCACGGCGCGCAAGACTTGCTCTTTGCCGAATTGCAAGGCAAGATACCAGGGGAACTTCTCGACGGATAGATTCCAATTCGAAAGGCCGGCTAAGATTTCCGGCAGAGGCAGCGATGTGGTCGGGTTCAATGCGAATAACAGCGAGGCGACAAATTGTTGTGCGTCGAACTGAGTTCCCGGGTCACGTAAGGTCAGCCAATATTGAAGCAAGGCATCTCCTCCGAGTAAAGGATCCTTTTGACTCAGGTTCAATTTGAGCTGTCGATGGCGTTGCTGACTGCACTGATGCTGCTCAACGGACTTTCTGACTTCCAGAATTATTTCGTCAGCGGTCCCAGTTTTCATCTGCACCCTCAGCAAGTTCTGCGGCATAGCGGCAAGTCACGCCATATCCGCACCTGGATTCCCGCATTCGCGGGAATAACAATTTCACAAGACTCATTACAGGATACGGCACCACTGCTCGACAGTCAAATACTCAAGTGCAGCATAGCATCCTTCAACTCACCTTGCCGTGATGGCCGTCCCTTTCACGTGCTGCTCGGTATGGAAACGCCTCGCCCGACTTCTCGCTCCAACCTGATCGCTCCCTCGGGGCAGCCCTCAATACACCGGCCGCACCCAAAACATCGCTGCTCGAGCAAATGCAGGGCGCCATCTTCCACCTGCCGGGCTTCAAAGAAGCAGCTTTCCGCGCATGCGCCGCAACCCACACACAGTGCGGCATCCGTGACAGCCACATATTCTGACCGTAATTGCACACGATAGTTTCCCGCTTCTTTCATGCGGCGCAGCGGCCGGCAGCAGCAGGTACAACAATTGCAAAGCTCCGTTACGATTCGATCGTCGTGAGTGTAGAAAAGATTGTAAACCGAGTTTCGCTCCACCGCGGCTTTCAGAATAGCGGATGCTGCGGCGGTTGAAATGGATCTGGCGCCTTGAAGATCTTCCGGTGCAGCATTCTCGAAGAGCAAACAGCCTTCCCAGATGTCGCGGGAACAGTTTTGCGCGAGTGCGCGACAGGGGCACTCGCGAACGTAAACTTGACTGGCCCGACCCACAATTTCAAACGCTTGTGCGGCGGGAATGATGATCCGATCGTTACTATTGGATTCGCACATTTTTCCTCAGCCCAAGTAGTCTCGTCTGACAATCGATTCGATCACGCCTATTACACAAACCACGCGCCGCCGTTGATCTCGGTCACTTCGCCGGTGATGAAGCTCGCCAGGTCGGAAGCGAGGAAGAGCACCGCTCCAGCCACATCGTCGGGCACGCCGCCGCGCTTGAGAGGCAGAGCGGCGATGGTGGTTCGTTTACTCTCTGTCGTAGTAAAGGTGTCATGAAACGGCGTCTCAAGAATCAAGCCGGGCGCGACGGCATTCACCGTGATGCCCTGCGGCGCCAACTCTTTCGCCAGACCGCGCGTCAAGCCCAGGAGGCCGGCCTTCGCCGCGACATAAGCCACCGTGCCCGGACCGCCGCCATTGCGCCCTGCCAGTGAGGACATGTTGACGATGCGTCCCCAGCCAGTGTGCATGTGCGGCAGCACCGCGCGCGTGCAGTAAAATGCGCTGCTCAAATTCACGTCGATGACCTGGTGCCAGTGCTCGTCATTCATCTCGCTAAGGGGCACCCGACCGACCAGATGTCCCGCATTGTTGATCAGAATATCGATGTGACCATTGAGGCCGCGGGCCAGCTCTGCCACCACCCGATCGACCTCGGCGCTGTTCGTGACATCCAGTTGCGCCGCCAGTGCTCGACGCCCTAGCGCTCGAATGTCGGCCACCGTCTGATCGCTTGTGTTCGAGAAGTACGTCAGCGCGACATCGGCCCCGGCCTGCGCCAATGCCAGCGCAATCGCTCGACCCAGGCCCGTGTTGCCACCGGTCACAACAGCGGTGCGACTATTGAGATCAAGTTTCATAGGGTGTCCTCTTTTGGTTGTGCTGACCTATAGCGAGTTCCTATTGAACGTATGCCATGGAGTCGATGCTTCAGCCGGAATTCGCTCTAGACTGGGGTGTATGTCTAGTCCAATCGCAGCCACTTGTCCGCGCCGCAAAGCAATATACCACATTCGTAATTGGTCGGCCTACGACCGCGCTTCGGTGCAACGCGGTTCGCTGACCGGCTGGATTTCGGAGGAGGCTACCGGCCTCTGAGATTGGAACTCACTGCCAGCGGCGAGCGCGGCAGATGTTGGGTAGGCGTGTTAAAATGCGGCGGTTATCCACTGGCGGCTTTGAGCCGACGGCGGTGCGATCTCAAACAACTTTCGATCTTCGAGAAATCATGCGGCGTCGAATCTCGACCCTTCTCAAAGAACATCAAACTTTCCTCTGGCTGTGGCTGGCCTTTCTCACGCTGCGCGTGCTCAGCCTGATTGCGCTGCGCCCCGGCGGCTTCATCGCCAATGAAGGTCCAGATCAAACCTACTACTTCAACATGGCCCGGTTGGCGGGCAGCGGCCAGATACCCTTCTTCAACTTTTGGATGGAGTATCCCCCGCTGATGCCGTGGCTGGCCGCACTGGCCTATCGCTTGAGCTTGGCCGTTGCGCCGTGGGGCACTGCCATTTTCGCGTTCAACCTCATCTTCCGCTTGTTCATGTTGCCCTTTGAAGCGGTGACGTTGATCGCCGTGTACGGCGTTGCGCTGTACCTGCCATCACGCGACAAAGCGCTGAGCGTCGCGGCGTTGTGGGCGTTGTTGTTTGCGCCACTGTTCGCTTTCCTGACCTGGTTCGATTCGATCACATTGTGCGGCCTGATCGTGGGCCTCTACGCGATTCTCTCATATCGACCGATCCTCGCGGGCGGGGCGCTGGGACTGGGCCTGATGGCGAAGGTCATGCCGATCGTGATCTGGCCGATCGGCTGGCTGGCGTTCAAGTCGCTACGCCAACGTGTGTCTTACGTGATCAGCACCATCGTCGTCGTGGGCGCAATTGTGCTGCCGCCGCTGATCGCCGCGCCGCAGTACGTCTTGTCAATGGTGCGCTCGTTGTCGAGTGTCTCATCATGGGAGACGATCTGGGCCTTCCTGGAAGGCTACAGCGGGTACGGTCTGGTCGCGCCGCTGGCGGTGCGCAGCGATCCGGCCACCGCGCAATTTGCCATTCACCCGTCCACTTTGCCATGGCCGATCATCACCGTGATCTTCGGCGTGATTTATGTAGGCATCCTCACGCGCCCGATCGATTGGCGCGATCGATCGAAAGTGGCGCTGGGCGCGTTGTTTAGTTTCTCGCTTTTTGTGTTGTACAACAAAGGCTACAGTCCGCAGTGGGCGACTTATCTGGGCACGCTGGCGCTGCTGGTGCTGCCCACCGGGCGGGGCCTGGGCTATGCGCTACTACTGGGCGGGGCGCTGGTCGCCGAATGGCCGATCGGGTTTGTGATGTTCGAGAATCAACCAGACAGCCTGGCCTTGATCGTGATCGTGCGGACGATCATCATCGTGGCGCTGTGCCTCGAGTCGATCAGCCGGCTGCTGCCGGCGGCCAGGGTGTGGCGCGGCTTGCAGCGCGGTCTGCTGCCGTTCAGCGTGAGCGTGTCGATCGCCGGAGTGCTGATCGCCGCCGGTCCGCTGTGGACCGCTTATCGCGACACACGGCTGCAAGCGGAGCCGCTGGCGCCGTGGATCGAAGCGCAACGCGCGACTGATATGCGAGAACCGATCGTGGTGCTTCAGCCGGAACTGTTCGAGCGTTTGACGCCCTACCTGCCGATCGAACGGCTGCACCAGCTGCCCAATGTGCGCGGCACGGCGTGGGTGACGCCGGACGAATGGTTGACGCAGACGTTGACGGCGGAACATTACGCGTGGTTTGCCTATGATGCGGGCTTGAGCAAGAACACCGCAAAACTGGCAGGCTCGATCGGGACGTGGTTCGATCGAGGTGCGTGTTTGACAGACCAACACACGTATCAGGCTATCAACCTCCGGCGTTTTGCGTTGACGCCGCTGCCGCCCGTACAATCAATCGCAGCTGATTTTCAAGGTGGTCTGCGCTTGAACACGGCGACCGTGCCCGAGGCAGTGATCACTTCCGGCGTAGTGCTGTGCCTGCATGTAACGTGGCAGGCGGCCGCCGCTTTGCCAACCGATCACGCGTTGTTCGTGCATCTGTTGAATGAGCAGGGTCAATTGATCGCGCAATCCGATGTGTGGCCGGAGGTGCCCGCCAGCCAGTGGCCGGCCGCATTGACGTTTACGACGCGCCATGCTTTTGACGTGCCGCGTGATCTGCCGCCGGGAGATTATCGGCTGGAAGTCGGCGCGTATGACATCGCCAATGGCCAGCGGCTTCTACTGCAAGACGGTGGCGAGTCTGTGCAGCTCACAAACCTGATCGTGAAGTAATCACCCGCCTACCCTCGATACGCAGCCATCATGCGAGGATCGTTGCCAGGTTCAGCAGCCGAGGTTGGTGTTGCCGCCTGTCACCAACACTGTTCTGCCTGTGAGATCAATCGTCATTTACATTCCTCACGGATGTTCGAGTATCCCCACCACTTGCAACCACGACGGCTCGGAGAAGGGATTCTGCTCGAGGCGCATGCCGAGCTTGCGCATCACACCGATCGAGGCAAGGTTGTCATACTCCGTGGTGGCGATGAGGCGCTTCACGCGCAAGTGCTGAAACGCGAAATCGATTAGAGCCTGCGCCGCCTCAGTCGCGTAACCCTGTCGCTGCTGCTCCGGATCGATCGCCCAGAACAGACCCAGCTCTGCCACCCGGTAGCCACTGGGCGACCCGCCGCGACTCAAGCCCGGGATTTGCTCGAAGACATCGAAACACGGCACCAAGCCCACCGCACCGATCACTTGGCTGGTGTGCTTCAACACGACGGCCCGATCGCCATAGGGCGGCTGAAACATCTTGGGCAGCCACTCGGCGCTGAGCCGCGACCATTCCAGCCACGAGCGCCGTTCGTTCAATGCTGCTTCGTTTGTGATTTTGGATCCGTCACCCAGGGTCAGATCGAGAATGCGATGGATCGCAGGGAGATCATCCGGCGCGAACGGACGAATGATCAGGCGCGGTGTTTCAAGGACGAAGGGTGTCATGGCCAACTTGTCCTAAGTCCTCCCAGGAGCGGCAACCCTCCGGGAGGGTCTACTTCAACTCATCTCAAACGCTTTGCGCAGTGCCTCTTTCATCACGGCTTCCGGCGCAGCTTGCCCCGTCCATAGCTCAAAGCCGATCGTGCCCTGGTGCACCAGCATCGACAGGCCGTTGAGGGTGCGCAGCCCGCGTGAGCGGGCCAGCTGCATCAAACGCGTATCCGGCGGATTCGGGATCACATCGCACACAAACAAATCCGATCGGGCTTGATCGAGCGAGATATCGGGCAGCGCCTCCACATCGGGATACAGGCCGATCGACGTGGCATTGACCAGCACGTCGATCGCTTGCGGCACGACATATGTACTCGACCACGGCACGAATTCAATGGCAGCGGACGTGTCCTGGCGCAATGCCTCCACCAATTGCTGCCCGCGCTCGACGCTGCGATTGATCACGACGAGTTCACTCGCGCCCGCAAAGGCAAGTTCGAACGTGATCGCGCGCGCCGCGCCGCCTGCTCCCAACACCGCCACACGCCTTCCCTTTGGATCGATTTCCGCCTCATCGCGCAGGCCGCGCAGAAAACCTTTGCCGTCCGTGTTCGTGCCGATCAACCGATCGCCTGCACGGTAGACCGTATTCACCGCGCCAATCACTTTGGCGTCGGGCGCAATGTCATCCAGCAGCGCCATCACCGCCACCTTGTGCGGAATCGTCAGGTTGATGCCGCGCAGGCCCAACGCGCGCACACCGCGTATGGCGTCGGCCAGATTCTCCGGCTTGACTTCCATGGTGAGATAACGCCAGTTCAAGCCTAATGCGGCGAACGCCGCTTCCTGCATGACGCCGGTGGGATTCTCGGCCACGGGATAGCCCAACACGCCGACGAGTTCCGCTTTGTAGTTGATGGCCATGTTAATCCTTTCAGAGACATAGACTTCCGAAGTCTTGTGCTTAGCTGGCTTCTTTGTACTTCCGCCCGCGATCGGCCGATCGCCGTTCACGGACCAGCGCCATCACCGGGACGCCATAGCCGCAGCTGGTCATGGTCTGCTCGATCTCGATCTCGATCACCTGGCGCGGCACTTTCAACTCTGCGGTTGATTGCTGTGCCAGCACATCAGCCAGCGCTGATTCGGCGAACGGCGTGACATGCGCCTTGCCATACAACCGCACAATCGCCGCATCTCCGTCGTCGAAAGAGCAGACCATGAGCGTGATCGGCCCACCCGCCGCTGCATGCCGCGCGGTCTCGTTGCCGCTGCCAGGATAATCCAGATAAGCCACGCGCGTAGGACTGATGACGTGCAGCCGCACTCCGCCTTTGGGTGACAGATTAACCGGGCCAATGTTGCCGGGGCCTTCCGCCAAATTCGGATCGGCCGACGCCACAAAGAACAGCGGCGCGCTGTGAAGCAAGGCTGCCTGTTCGTCCGTAATCGAAGTGTAATATGTTGCCATCCAGATCCCCCCTTGATCTTTTCGGTCGAAGTATAGGCTATTCGTTACTCGCGTCAAGTGACGTGAGAATAATGCGTATAACGCAAAAGAGTTGGTGACTTTTGCGGTAACGCTCCCGCTTGAGCATGCGCAACAGTTTTGCGTGCACACCCTGAATAACGGCGATGTGTGAAAAATGGGATAAAATTGACAGGTAGCCTGTTACAGACTATGCTATGCCTCGTTCAACCGAATAGCAACTCAAGTGCCGACAACGTCTCAGCTCAAGGGAGGAGCCATGCGTCTGTCTTCACCGATCGAGGACCTTCGGCCTCACTACACTGTCGTCGTGATCGGATCGGGTTACGGCGGCGGCATTGCGGCCTCACGTCTGGCGCGCGCCGGTCAACAAGTGTGCGTGCTGGAACGCGGCAAAGAATTTCTGCCCGGCGAATACCCTGACACCGAACTCGAAGCGCTGTCTGAAGTGCAAGTCCGTCTGCCCGATCAGGTCCTTGGCTCGCGCACCGGCCTGTACGACATCCGCATGAACGCCGACATGAGCGTGCTCGTCGGCTGCGGCCTGGGCGGTACGTCGTTGATCAACGCCAACGTCGCCTCGCGTCCCGAACGCCGCCTCTTCGACGATCCGATCTGGCCGCAAGCCTTACGCGACGACGTCGACACCGTTCTCGCGCAGTGTTTCGATCGAGCCGAAGAGATGCTAGGCTCTCAGCCTTATCCCGCCGATCTTCCTCCTACACCTAAAATGCTGGCGCACGAGAAATCGAACAACGCCCTCCAGGGAAAATTTTACCGGCTGCCGCTCAACGTGACCTTCACGGCGGGCGTGAATAAAGCGGGTGTACATCAGCCGGCCTGCACTTTGTGCGGCGATTGCATGTCGGGCTGCAATCACGGCGCGAAGAACACCGTGATCATGAACTATCTGCCCGATGCCAAACGACACGGCGCCGAAATCTTCACGCTGGTCGAAGTGCGTCACCTCGAACGGCAGGGCAACCGCTGGTTGGTGCACTACCAACCTCTCGCTACCGGGCTGGAAGGTTTTGATGCGCCCACCTCCTGCGTGAGCGCCGATATCGTGATCCTGGCGGCGGGTACGCTGGGCACCAACGAAATCTTGCTGCGATCGAAAGCCGCGGGGTTGCCGCTCTCCGATCGGCTGGGTGAGCGCTATTCCGGCAACGGCGACGTGCTGGGCTTTGCGTACAACAACGATCTCGAGATCAATATGCTGGGCTTCGGCCCGCGTCCCGTCAAGGACACCGCACCCGTCGGCCCGACGATCACGACCGCAATCGATCTGCGCGAGCAGCCCAATCTGGACGACGGCATGATCATCGAAGAGGGCGGGGTCTGCGCGCCGCTGGCGGCGCTGCTGCCCAAGACGCTGTCTCTGGCAGCGAAGCTGGTGGGCCGCGACACCGATGAAAGTTTGACGGACGCCATCGCCGAGAAGACGCGCGAATTGAATAGTTTGATTCGCGGCGCGTATCACGGCGCGATTCGTAACACGCAGATCTATCTGGTGATGACGCATGACAACAGCGGCGGGCGCCTGGCGCTGCACAACGATCGCGTGGTGATCACGTGGCCGGATTCGGGCGCGCAACCGTTTGTCAAGAACGTCAACGAGAAACTGCTGCAGGCGACCAAGCCGCTCGGCGGCACGTTTGTGGAGAATCCCATTTGGAGCAAGCTGCAGCCCAACAACATGGTCGCCGCCCATCCCCTGGGTGGTTGCAGCCTGGCCGAAGATGCGCAGCGCGGTGTCACCAACCATCAGGGTCAAGTATTTTCCGGCGTAACCGGCACGGCAGTGTATGATAATTTGATCGTCAATGATGGGGCTTTGCTGCCGCGATCGATTGGCACCAATCCGCACATCACGATCAGCGCGCTGGCCGAGCGCAACATGCTGCGGCTGGCGCAGGAACGCGGTTGGACGATTGACTACAGCTGGCAGCCGGTGGACGAACCGATCGTGCTCGGCGCGACGACGGCCAAACCCGGCCTGCAATTCTCCGAAGCGATGGAGGGTTACTTCTCGACCAAAGTGAAAGACGACTACGCCGTCGCCGCGCGGCAGGGCCAAGCCGATGGATCGTCGTTCCGCCTGATCGCCACGATCATCTCGGACGATATTGAGTTGATGCTGTCGGAACCCGATCATGCGGCGAAACTGATCGGTACGGTGAAGGCTCCGGCGCTAGCGCCTGAACCCTTGACGTTGTTCAACGGCGAGTTCTACCTGTTCAGCAAGGACCCGCAGCAATTCAAGGTGCGTTACATGCGCTACGTCGGCACGCTGACGGCGAAAGATGGCGCGACTTATTACTTTGAGGGTCACAAGACCGTCCACAACGATCCGGGCTTCGATGTGTGGTCGGACACGACGACGTTATTCATTACGCTGTACGCTGGCAAAGATGACCGCGGGGCGGTCGTCGGCAAGGGCATCATCGAGATTCACTTGAAAGATCTGCGCCATCAATTGACGACGATGAAGGTGTTGAACGCGCAGAACCTGGGCCAGCGCCTCTCGATCCTGGCGCGCTTTGGCCGCTTCTTCAGCGGTGAGATTTTCGACATCTATGGTGGTGTGTTCGCGCGGCCCAACGTGTTCAATCCCGCCGCGCCGCCGCGCAAGAAGCGTGCCCTGCGCACCGCTGCGCCTGAAGTGCATTACTTCCACACGGCAGACAATGTGCGCCTGCGTTTGACGCGCTATCAGGGTGGCAAAAAGGGGCCGGTCATTCTGGCGCACGGCCTGGGCGTGTCGAGTCTGGCTTTCTCGACCGATCTGATCGAGACGAATATGACCGAGTATCTCTTCGCGCACGGCTACGACGTGTGGCTGCTCGATTATCGATCGGGCATCGAGCTGCCCTTCGCCGCTACGCCGTACACCGCCGACGATGTCGCCGTCTACGATTGGCCCGCCGCCGTGAAGACGGTGTTGACGCTCACGGGTACATCGTCCGTTCAAGCCGTGGTGCATTGCTATGGCGCGATTACGTTCAATATGGCAATGTGCGCAGGCTTGCAGGGCGTGCGCTCGGCGGTGTGCTCGCAAGTCGGATCGCATTTGTCGGTGATTCCGCTCAACCGTATCAAGGCGGGGCTGCATCTGGATGCCTTCATCGGCAAGCTGGGGGTGAAGTCGCTGACGATGTACACGGACGCCGACGACCATTGGCTGGACAAACTGTATAACGGCGCGCTAAACCTTTATCCTCACGAGTACGAGGAGCACTGCAAAAGCCCGGTCTGCCATCGTATCACGTTCTTGTATGCGCCGCTGTACGAGCACGATCAACTCAACACGGCCACGCACGACAACTTGCACGAACTGTTTGGCGTGGCATCGATCAGCAACTTTGAGCATTTGGGGGTGATGTCGCGCGCGGGGCACATCGTCAATCATAAAGGCGAAGAGGTCTACCTCCCGCACATCGATCGGATGAAGATCCCCATTGCCTTTGTGCAGGGCGAGGAGAATCAAACGTGGCTGCCCAAGAGCACCGAGGATACCTTCAATCTGTTATGCCAGACCAACGGCCCGGATCTATACAGCCGTTATCTGATCCCGCACTACGGCCACATCGACTGCATCTTCGGACAGAACGCGCACAAAGATGTGTATCCGGTGATTCTCAAACATCTGGAAAATACTCAGTAGGATGCTCGTCATTGCGAGGAGCGCTGTCTGCGACGAAGCAATCTCGCAATGACGGTGTCAACGATTCATTCTCATGACCCAAGAACAATCCCGCCAACTTGACGAATCAAACGACATGTCGCCCGTACACGGCACGGTAGACCTCGACGTGCCCGCTGACGTGTTGTGGCAGTGTTTCCGTAATGCCAGCCTATGGCCGCGCTGGAATCCCTGCATGTTTTGGGCGCGCAATCGCGACCTGGTGCTGGGCCAAAAATTGATCTGGGCCTTTGAGCCTTTGCGCTGGTGGTACTTCTACAAACTGCCGGGGGTGGCCACGCTGATCGAGGTGGAAGAGAACCGCAAAGTCACGTGGGAAGTGACGATCATGCCCGGCTTCTACGCGCGCCACACTTACTCGATCGAGGATCTGGGTGATGGCCGTTCGCGCTTTGGATCGTGGGAAAAAGCGATGGGGCCGCTGTTCCGCGCCTTGAAGTTCTTCTGGGTGGGGCACTTCATCTTCGTCAAGGATCGATCGCTGCAAGGGGCGCGCCTGCTCGAAGCGATCTATCAGCGCGCGGGCCAGCTCGATGAGTCCACGCTGCCCAAACGACGCGGGCTGCGGTTGTTTCAAAACCTCAAGGCGCTGGTGGGCGGATCGGACCTCTTGAACTTCCAGATCGTACCGCTGGCGCCGGACGTGTGGGCGGTCCTGGGCGGCGGGGGCAACTCGCTCGTCGTCAAGAGCGGCGGCGAAGTACTCGTCGTCGATCCCAAGATGTCGATCTATGCGCGCCGCTTGAAGCGCTGGATCGAACGCGATTTGCAGGCCAAGGTCACGACCATCATCAACACGCACTATCACTACGATCATACGCGCGGGAATAAGCTATATCCTGGCACACGCATCATCGCCCATCGCACGGTGCCTGAAGCGATGTACGCGAACGATCCCGGCGATTGGCGCGACCACCCTGCGGCCGTGCCGCAATCCGACAACCTGATCGATCAAGCGTTGCGGCTGAACTTCGGCCTGCACGAGATCGAGATCAACCATGCGGGGCAGGCCCACACGATCGGGGATGTGTGGGTGCGTGTGCGGGCAGGGGATCGCGACATCATCGCCACGGGCGACTTCGCTACGCTCGAGCACTATCCCTTCTTGGACACCAGTGAATACGGCGCGAATGTGTCGGGTTGGATTCGCGCCGCGCGTGACCTGGCGACGAAGTTCCCCGCTGCCACATTCATACCGGGGCATGGGCCAATTGCTACGGCGAAAGACTTACTGCAGCACGCTGCCTATCTGACCTTCCTCGACAAATCGGTGGCAGGCTCGCGCCACGACGGCCTCGACGAAAGCGGCACGGCGCGCAACGTCGATCTCTCCTCATGGCAGCTGTCCTTCGTGCCAATCTTTCACTATGGCCTGTGGTTCCTCAGCGGCAACACCAACGTGCGGAGTGTATATCGCTTGCAGACGAAGCAACGCTAGACTTCGGAGGTTTTGTTTTTCCTGATGGCTTCGCCGGCCAATCGCTTGGGCCGATAATCGGACTGCGCCTCTTGATCACCGAAACCCTCCGAGGTCTTTACCACATCACAGCGGCGATCTCAACTTGAGATCGCCGCTGTTCATGTTCAGCATGTTTTCACCAAAAGAGGAGATTGCATCTTCGAGTATGCATCGGCGATCAAACAGGCTTACGGATTGTGCGCGGCTGCATGTCGGCTGGCAGTTTCATTTATCACTCTTGACAACACGGCGATTGCCCGGCTCTGATTATTTCCAAAGGATCGGCAGGTACATACGAGATACATTCGCCGCGACTATGATGAAAGTGGTATTCGGACGCCCGAGCTCGAAACCCGAAGGATCGCTCAACGTTGTAGTAAACATACGACCGGTGGAATTAGCCGGATCATTCAGTATCTGAAGCGCGATGACTTCCTCCACGGTACCGGGAGGAAAAATCAGCGTTCCTGTAGTAGAAATATAGTCTCTACCAGCAAGCGCGGTGCCATCGCTGGTGGCATAGCTCACTGTAGTCGTCATCGTCGGCATCGTGTTGAGTGCAACCGTTAGAGTAATCGCCTGGATGTCTTTGGAAGTGAGATAGGCTGCTTGTCTAAAAGCCACAGACGGCACCAGTTCGAAAGCACCCATATCACAACGACCATTCTGCGGACGCGATACCCCGCGTTGATCGGTAGTTGCACATGCATAGTTGCTGCTGCCAGGCGGATTGGGGTTGCCCCTGTCGAGGGCTGGACTACCTAGCAGCAAGGCGTGAGTGAAAGTCCCACTACCATCGTCAATTAAAGGACCCAACAGAGGAGCAGTGTCAGTCACATCACCCGTCGCTGATAGCGCACATGAGTTTCCGCTGTCCAAATTGTAGCCCCGAGAATCAAGCGCGACATTGCAGTTACCACCCACATTGTCGGCCACAATTGAATTTTCCACCACGATGTCGTTGGTCGCCGTTGGTGACCAGCTGCTCACCAAAACGCCCTTCCCCGTGTTATTTGCGATGGTGACATTGTTCAAGGTCATAGTGATCGGCCCGTTCCGGCCATTCCATACCCTAAGCCCATCGCCGTGATTACTGCTAATTGTAGTATTCTCGATAGTATCGTTCGGGTCCACAAAGCTAAGCCATGCTCCAATAGAATTATTGTAGATGGAAGCATCAGTGATGCTCATGCTACCACCAGATATCCCTATGGATTGATCGTAGAACTGGGTTCCGTGTATAGAGGCTTCCC
Organism: Thermoflexales bacterium; assembly: GCA_030834825.1. Taxonomy (GTDB): domain Bacteria; phylum Chloroflexota; class Anaerolineae; order Fen-1058; family Fen-1058; genus Fen-1058. The sequence goes on along the minus strand of JAUQXC010000216.1, from coordinate 2,768 downwards.
CGTAATTAGTTAATCCTGCGTTATGGTTGTCGTAGACTTTACTGTCCGTCATAGTGAGTGTCCCTCCATTGAGGACTCCGGCTTCGCCATTTTTGTATATTTGAGCATGATCTATAGCTACGAAATAACCATTCGCTAGGCCGCTAGGGCTGTTGTCATGTAGAAGACTGTTCGTTAGAGTGAGTGTACCGGCGTTATAAATGCCACCACCATATGCCTCGACCGTGTTAGAGCATACTTCACTGTTCACTAGAGTAAGCGTCCCATAGTTAGTAATTCCGCCACCTTGCACTACTGCAATGTTCTTGATTATCTGGGTGCCGGATATAAAGAGATCGCCCTGATTGCGCACACCGCTCCCATAGTAAGGGTCTGTCGATATGTTGTTATCTACTTGGCTGTCGATCAGAGTGAGTCGATGTTCATTGAAAATTCCGGCCTGATTGTGGTGTAGCCGGGTATTGACTATTTGAAGGAGGCCTTCGTTGCTTACCCCGGCTCCATTTTCATATATCTGGGAATCGGTAACTGTGAGAACTCCAGTTGGCCCATTCTTTAGCCCATCCGGGTTAGAGTATATTTCCCCATTAGTCATGACGAGTGTGCCGCCATTCCACAACCCGGCCGCAGTACCATTCTCGTAGAATCGTACATTCGACAACTTGGCAGTTCCCTCATTGTTAACTCCGCCAGTCGGGTAACCGCAATAGTAGGGGCGAATAGGATAATAATCGGCATATGTGTTGGCATTGATAGTCGTGTTAGTTAGGGTTAAGATGCCACTGTTATGAATGGCGCCGCCCACGGGGTCACCACACACCTCAAGTCTGCCCGTATTAGAAAACACATGGCTGTCGGCCAGGGTGAGTTCCCCGTCATTGTCGATGGCGCTCCCAGGCTGATCGACAAGATATCCATCAGCAAAGGCTAGGCCGGAAATATTCACATTGGCGTCGGCGCCAATGTGAATAATACGGGTTGCATGATTGCCGCTGATGGTGATATTCCCTGCACCGGGTCCGGTGATGGTCAGGGTCTTGCTGATCACGAGCTGCCCAGTGGTTAACGTGATGGTGCCCCTTACTGAGGGAGCAAATACGATGGTGTCTTCCGGGCTGGCTTGTACGATTGCAGCGCGCAAGGAACCCGGACCGCTATCATTAGTGTTTGTCACAATTAGCGTAGTCGCCGGAGCGGCGGCTATCACTTCAGAATCGAAGTGCACCATGTTTGCTAAGAGAGTGATGCTGATCAAATATCCTAAAATGCTACAGACCAAAATGGCATTACGATTACTGTACATTGTAAGCATCCCCTTCATACAAAGCGTCCAACAGTTGATTGATAGGCGGAATCCGTTCAGTCTAGCAGCCTATACCTGGAATCCATTATACTCAGTACATCACGAAACCGGTATTGATGTAAAAGCGCTCGCCATGAAGGATAATCCGAAGTGAGCAAACTTCTGGAGGTCCTCATGAGCAAGCGCCACGTTAAAGATACCCCAGCTGTGTTTTCGGCACAACTGCGCAATGCGATAGTCGAAGTCAGCTGCCAACAGGTGCCCTTGGGCATCGTCGGTCGGGGGTTGGATGATGAACGGCTGTGGGAGATTTTGGGTTATGCGTCCGTAAACCAGACGACGATTGCGGGGGCCTGCCAGGAACTGGCGCGTGCCCCCTCGGGTAACACCGTGCGAGAGCATTTGGCCGCGACCTTGGAGGACCACCGTCCGGCGGTGGTGAATTTGGAAGAAGCGTTGACGGCGGCCTTGCAGGCCCAATTGCCGACAGGCGTCCGGAAGCGGCTGCGCGATCAGCGCTTCGAGATCGCGATGGACTTGCATGACATTCCGTATCATGGCCAACCGGCTCAGGATGAGAACGAAGTGCGGCGAGGTCGGGCCAAATCGGGAACGACTCACTTTCACTCGTATGCGACCCTGGCGATCGTCCATGACCATCGCCGCTATGAACTGGCGCTGACGTTTGTGTGGGCTGACGAGACGATGGCCGACGTGGTGGAGCGATTGCTGACCTACAAAAACCGGCTGAAATTGCGGGTGCGGCGCGCCTATTTGGATCAGGGCTTCTGTGCTCAACCGGTGTTCGCGGTACTGCGTTCGCATCGGTTGCCCGACTTGATTCCCATTCCCGTGCGGGGCCAGAAGGACAAACACGGGGTCTATCACGGTGGGATGGGGGTCCTGTTTAAGGGTCGGCAGGGATTCTATACGCGCTACACGTTCAATGCGGGGTTGCCCACTGCTTACACGACCGAGGTCGCCATCGTGCGGGTGGATAGCGCGGGGCGCTAGGGTCGGCATCGCATCGTCTGGTTCGCTTATGCGGTCTATGGCGTCGGCCACATTCCACCTGGTCAAATCTTCACGCTCTATCGGCGGCGCTTCGGCATTGAAAGCGGCTACCGGCAACTCGAACAAGTCCGCGCGCGCACCGCGTCGACCAGTCCAGCCTTGCGGCTCTTGCTGGTCGGCTTGGCGTTGATCATCTTGAATGTTTACATGACGTTCCGTCGAGTATGGTTCACGCCGCATGGTTATGGCACGCGACAACGATGGACGTGGTTGACGCTGCGGCGCATGACCTTGTTGTTCGCACGTCTGATCGAGCAGGGCTTGGGTGTCGCGCCCGTTCACAGCAGCCCGGCTCGGGTCGTTGCCCTGTTTTCGTGATGTACTGATACTGCCAATTCGATCCAAGTCAAACGCTGTCGATGCGATTGTGGCGCAAAACCACAGCGGCGAT